>JAISJX010000317.1 GCA_031261145.1 Tannerella sp. | reverse complement strand
TTAGCACGCAGATTACGCAGTTGTAAATTCCAACAAAACTATCTGAAACCGTTAGAAGCAGTTGGTTGTATAAAAAAGGCCAATCCTGAAAATCAACAGCATCTAACCAAAAGTATTTGATCTCAGAGAAAAGGCCACTGTTTTTAACAGGAAGTAGCGCTTAGTGATTGATGCTTGCCATCACAGGAGGCGTGACCTTGTCTATTTTTGCATCAGAACTTGATAAAAGTATAAGTTTTATCTTCGCTTAACAATATCAGATGTTTACCATTAATCCTGTCAATGGTAAAGGTGCGGGTGGATTCGTTCCAGTCGGTCATGGGCAGAAAATTTTCTACCGGACCCGGCGAGGAAAACAATTCCAATTGGAGCGTGGATTCATCCGGTTGGAATTTAAAACCATATTGATGTGTAAAAGTATCCACCTCACTATGATAGACCTGATACATAAACAATGATTTCGACTGAAAGTTATACCAAACCGTGTCCACTTTTGCCACGGTACCGGCCTGTTCGACCGTCTGTAACCTCCATTTTCCTTCCAACTGTCCGTCAATTCCCTCATCCTGACAACTAATTGTCAAGAACAGAATACAAATCCACAGCCATACAATTTTTCCACCTTTCATATATTCCAACTAATTCCGACCAAATTTCAACTTACACCTTAAAATGCTTGTAATCCGGTTGGCTAAGACAAAAGTACTGTATTTCCTCCAAACAAAAAATATTTTACCACAAAGGACACAAAAAACTCTTCACAAAGAACACAAGGCATAGTTCTATCCCTTTGTGTTCCCTGTATTTTCTTCGCGTCCCTTGTGTTTAAAAGACCTCCTACAGTTGCGAATATGGCAACGGCGAAAGGTATATACTCTGGTTATTCGTCGCTGTATGAGCATATTCCGGCAATGCCCTGATTCGTATCCAATCCGGATGAGCGCCGAATTTTTTCCACGCCTCATTGCGGGTATCTTCGTCTTTATACCAAGTCAGATACATAAGCGCCGGATTCCGGGGACCGGCCAGAATCTCGCCATACAACACGGAATTAATGCCCGTCTGATTAAAAATCTCTATCTCGTCCACATTGAACATTCTCACTTTCCGCTGGTTAGCTTCCTCGTTCGGACTGTGATAAATACGAAGTTCGAGCAACGTCCGGCTTTTATCGGGCGTCTTATGCACGGGAATCTTATCAAAGGCTTCGCTCAGATGGGTTTCAAAATTGGTATAGACCGGATTGGACGCCGTTTCATCGTAAAACGCTTGGGCGGCCTTTTTGAAAACCTCATCTTTCCAGATTTCTTTCTTCACTTTGTAATACGTGTCGATGTCCGGATAGATAAGTAAAAGATGGCGCAATTCCTTCGCACCCTCTTCTTTTTTGAAGAGTTTGAAAGCGCCGACTGTTACCTTCTTACGGTTATAAGCCGGTATCAGCGTTTTTGTAAAAAAGGCGTCTAATGCGCTTCCGTCACCCGTAAGCGTATAAATGCGCCACTCATAAATTTCTTTCCCTTGAGAAAAGGGTTCAGTCACACTGCTGTACTTCGATGTTGCAGCAAATGCGGGAGCCGTTGCTAAAACGCCTGCCGCTTTCATAAAATTTCGTCTTTGCATGGAACTTTATTGTTAAATTGTTATATATCCGTCAAAGATAAGCATAATTTTTTATCTGTACGCAAATAAAACAGCTTTTTTTTAACAAAATCGCTCAAAAAAACAAATTGAACGATTTTGTTTATGTAATCTATTTGGCTATTACCGGTTCTTCCACTTCAACAGGTATCACTTCGACAAGTTTACGGCGGCCTGTTTTTTTGGCGGTTACGGATTTGATCTCTTTCTTGGTCGCCTCCAAAACTTCCTGCATCATTTCCACCTTTGCTTCCAACAGGTTAATCTCGCTTGCCTGATTCCGGATGGTGGTCAGCAGCGAATTAAGCTCCTCATTTTCAATAGAAGATGGAAATTGGGCATCAACACGCAACATAAAATCAGAGAACACATTCATATAATTATTAAATGCGTCGTACGGACTGTCGTACGGACTGAATAAATTGAAGTGCTTGGTATTCATGTAATAAAGATGGTCGCTGCTTTGCAGGTAAACCCAGTCTTGCTTGATACGGCGGTCGTCGCACAGACGCACCCGTTCGCCTATCTGGTTGATTTTCTGATAGGCTTCCTGTTGCAGGGTATTTCCCAACCACGAACTGCAATCTTTTTCCTCATCCACCCATGAAAGCGGATAAGGTACCGAAATATAATCCGCTACTTTTTTCGAATCAAATATTTCTGAGGGCAACGAAAAGGATATATTATGTTCTTCCGCACACTTAGGCAACGCTTTAAAGAAATTAAAGATACCGGTTTCGGCCGTATGCATGGAACCCAGAATCTCGTAGTTCATAAAAAGGTTGATCACCTCTTCCGATTCGGGCGTGGAAGCAATCCATGACATATATTTATCGGCTGTCAGCGGGTATTCATTCCATGAATAGTCGCCGAAACGAATCGACAAATCTTCGCTGAAACGGTCGTTTTTCAGCAGCAGTTTCAATTGGGGACGAACACCGGACGCATAGACATAATTAGGGCTTTTCCACCCTAATACGTGTTTGGCGCCTTCTGTCAGCATCTGCTCGAATCCCATTTCATAGACTAACTCCGATATATCATCCGAATAGATTAATTCAGTGTTTCTAAACACTTTAGGCGTTACGTTAAAGAGCGATTGGATTTTTTCCGTATGCTTTTGCACTTGCACCTTAAATTCGTCCGGATCGCCTAACGAGCTAAGGGAGTGAGCGTAGGTTTCGGTCAGAAATTCCACGTTTCCAAGTTGAGCCAACTCCTTGAAACTGTCAATCACTTCGGGCGAATAGATTTCCATCTGCTCCAAAGCGGTTCCCGAAATGGAAAAGGCTACTTTAAATTTTCCGCCGCTCGACTTAATCATCTCTGCAATAGTCCGGTTTGCCGGAAGATAGCATTTTTCGGCGATGCGATGGAATATCTCTTCGTTCTGGAAATCATCATAGTAATAATGGTTGTTTCCAATATCAAAAAAACGATACCTCCTCAAACGGAAAGGCTGGTGTATCTGAAAATAAAAACAAATTGTCTTCATATAATAATTATTTTATTTATTATTAGCTCAATACTCGATCATAGATCCGGCGCACCTTTTGCCCGGCATATTCCCATTTTATATTATTCACTTCTTTGAGACCTTCTTCTTTCAGGAACTGATGTAAGGTCGGGTATGTTATCAGCCCGTAAATAGCATCAACTAATGCGTCAATGTCCCAATAATCAACCTTTACGGCATATTCCAAAATCTCGGCGCAACCGGATTGTTTTGAAATAATGGAAGGCACTCCGCATTGCATGGCTTCCAGCGGGGAGATTCCAAACGGCTCCGACACGGAAGGCATTACATATACATCGCTGGCTTTCAGTATTTCATAAACCTGCTTCCCTTTCATAAATCCGGTAAAATGAAAACGGTCGGAGATATTACGCGAGGCAGCCAAACGAATCATATTATCCATCAAATCACCGTTGCCCGCCATGACGAACCGGACATGGCTTACTTTCTGCAACACTTTGGCGGCGGCTTCCACAAAATATTCAGGCCCTTTCTGCATGGTGATACGTCCGAGGAACGTTACGATTTTATCACTCACCCCCCGATTATCGGAAATAGATAGAATTTCGGGGCTAAGCGGCTCAACTGCATTATGAACCGTCGTCACTTTATTCGGATGCTGGTGATATTTTTCAATTACGGTCCGGCGCGTCAAATCGCTGACTGTGATGATATGGTCGGAATAATCCATCCCGTTTTTTTCGATACGATAGACGTCCGGGTTTACATTGCCGCGGCTGCGGTCGTAATCCGTCGCATGAACGTGTATCACAAGCGGTTTGCCGCTTATCATTTTGGTGTGGATCCCGGCGGGATAAGTCAGCCAGTCGTGAGCATGGATAATATCGTATTGCTCGGTACGGGCGATAACGCCGGCCACAATCGAATAGTTATTTATCTCTTCCAGCAAATTATCCGGATACCGGCCGGAAAACTCAACACATCCCAAATCGTTTACATGCATAAATCTGAAATCCGCATAGATATGGTCGCGCAGTTCATAATACTTCTTCGGATCCATATATTTCGACAAACGACCGGATACGTAATCGTAGTTCATGTCCTTCCAAACGACCGGCGTATTGCATACTCCGATAATCTTCAGGAAACTCTGGTCCTCATCGCCCCAAGGCTTCGGCATTACAAACGTAATATCCATGTCGGATTGCAGCGACATACCTTTAATCAAGCCGAAACTCGCCGTTCCCAGTCCCCCAAGTATATGAGGAGGGAACTCCCATCCATACATTAACGCTTTCATCTTAGGCCATTTATTCTTTATGAAATATTTTTATCAGACGTCTCATCATTATTATACGATTCTATTTTGTCTATTACATCCAGAATGGCTGCAATATTCATCAGAAACGAAATCGCTCCCCGCCCTTTAAACGGCGGATTTCCATCGAATAACTCGGAAATAGTTCCGATGCAATGCAACGAAATTTCCTCTTCCAAGCTAATCAACATTCGTTCGGCAAAAGAAACGCCTCCCATACCAAACAAACTCAGGTAGGCCGTCAGGTACATTCCTATCAACCAAGGCCATGCCGGTCCTTGATGATATGCCAAATCACGTTCATACTGCGAACCCACATAAATCGGGCGGTAGCCTTCACTTTTCGGGCTTAGCGACCGCAGTCCTTTCGGCGTAAGCAATTCTTTCGTGACAATATCCAACGCCGCCCGTTTCTGAGCGCGCGACAGAGGCGAATAGGTGCAGGCCAGCGCAATAACCATGTTCGGGCGTACGCTCCAATCTTGCTCCGGGCCGTCCACATAATCAAACAGGTAATTATGTTTATTCACAAAGGTAGCCGCGAACGAATTGTTCAGCGTCCGAATGATACTGTCAACTATCTTCAGCGGCGCCTCCGTATTCAATTCCTTATAAAAACACAACGCATTATACCACAGTGCATTAAATTCAATAATATATCCCGAACGCGGAACCACCGGTTTGCCGTCCACGACGGAATTCATCCACGTAACAGGCTTCTTCCGTCCGTCGGAATAGAGCAAACCGGAGTCTGCCAGCTTCAGATTCGGATGTTTCTGGGCAATAATAAATTCAATAATTTCATTCACCAAATCGCCATACAGCTTACGGGTTTCATCCAGACCAACTTTTATCCTGTATTGTTGGAAGCACCAGATAGCCCATAGCAGGACGTCCGGATCACTGATTTCCCGTATAACGCTGTCGAGTGCTCCGTTTCGCATAAACGACTGAAGTGCAGGGATTGCCGTTCGCATCAAACGTTCGTAATTCTGCTTTTCATGGACGCACAAGGTCACTCCCGGCATGGCAATGAACATGTCGCGGGCGCGCACTTTAAACCACGGATAACCCGCCAACAGGTACATATCAGTCTCTTGGGGATTGTACAACAACTGATGCGCTGAATTTTTCAGGCAGTTATAAAAACCGGAACGGGGCGTGCGCCGCGCTACTTCTTCATCGAAAAATCCGGGCAACCCCGCCAGATTTTCCTGTAAAATATCTCCCGCACAGAAAACGATGGATTCACCTTTCTCGATGGACAGTTCGAAATATCCGGGAACAAACAAATCCTCTTTGTAGGGATACCCCCTCTCCTGCTCTTTCGGATACTCAATACCGTGATACCAATACGGTTCGTAAACAAAATTCACCTGTTTATTAAACTGCATGTGAAGCTCCGGATAGCCCGGATACATACACATTTTCATTCCATTCGGGACTTCCGTGTACGACTGGTTGGCTATTCCGTTCACACTCGTCAGATCCTTCACGCTACGAAATGCGAGGAAGGGGCGTAAACAAAGCGTTGTCGCCGAATGAGCGTCCAGCAAAGTGTATTTAATCAAAATCTGGTTATTCGTATGAGAGAATATTTTCTCCTTGGCAAGGATAACTCCCCCCACACGATACAACGTACGCGGAACGCTATCCATCGTATATTCGCGAATATACTTATGACCGTTCGGACTGAAACTTCCTCCACTGTATTTGTGAACGCCTAAATTGAAGGCTGCACCATGCTGGATAACCGTTTCGTCGAGCGAAGATAGCAACACATGACAATCGTCGTCTAACTTGGGCAACGGCATCACCAACAATCCGTGGTACTTCCGCGTATTACAATCCACCACCGTAGTGCAATGATAAGCGCCTTTCCGGTTCGTGCGAAGCACCTCTCTTGTCAAGGATTCCTCCAAGTTAATTATCAACGTCTTATCAAATTTAAGGTAGCTCATATCTTCTGTTTTTTATGTTTTCCAACCATTACTTAATTCCTCTTTTTATATTAGCAACCAAATATATATAAAGTTTTTATTATGACAAAATATCTGCGATTTTTTTTTGAAAATTTAATATTTCA
>JAISJX010000439.1 GCA_031261145.1 Tannerella sp. | reverse complement strand
ATTGTACCGTTGGTAAAACCGGTTATACCGCACAGAGCCAGCGCTAATTCGGTACGGCCGGAACCAATAAGGCCGGCAAAACCGACAATTTCGCCTTTTTTTGCGGTAAAATTTATATTTCGAAGAAGTTTTTGGTCTCCCAGTCCGTTAACAGTAAGAATCTCTTCCCCAATATCAACTTTTGCTTTTGGGAAAAAGTTGTCCATATTGCGGCCGACCATATCAGCCACAAGATCATTCTTGTTTGTTTTTTCGGTATCTCTGGTCGAGATATAATGACCATCACGGATAACGGTTACCCGATCACACAAAAGGAAAATTTCTTCAAGACGATGACTGATGTATGCTACGCTAATACCGTTCTTTTTTAGGTCACGTATAATTGTAAAGAGAAGATCAACTTCGTTTTGGGTTAGTGAAGCCGTTGGTTCGTCAAGAATAAGAATCTTGGACTTGAACACCAGGGCTTTGGCGATTTCTATCATCTGTTTCTGGGCCATACCGAGATTTTTAATCTTCTCATTAAACGGGATAGCGATATCCAGCTTTTTTAAAATCGAACTCATTGTCGACTTCATCGCCTTATAATCAAGAAGTGGAACAGGCCCTATCTTTTTATTCAGTTCCCTGTTAATAAAAATATTTTCAAGAACGGTCATCTCTTCGAAAAGGCTGGTTTCCTGATAGATAATCGCAATACCTTTTGAAAATGCGTCCAGAGGATTCGCTATTACAATCTCTTCATTGTCAAGAATAATCTTACCCTTATCCGGCTGATACACGCCGGTAACAATTTTCATTAGCGTAGATTTTCCGGCGCCGTTTTCACCGCAGATTGCATGGATTTCCGCTTTCCGTAATTCAAAATTCATATCAGAAAGCGCAGTGATACCGCCAAAACGTTTGTCAATACCAGAAAGCTTTAAAATTACTTCATCATCCATAACGCTCTCCTAACAAATTTGAACAAACCGAATTCCAAAAAACAGCGCCAGCTTTTTCAGCGAACCGGCAATATGTCCTGTACCGATAGCCCAATGATGCGAAGGGCCCGCCCTGGACCATTGGTTAATAAATTCCTTTGCCGAAAGCGAAAAACGATAGCGGCTTTCAGTATTGCCGATTTCAAGCACCGGTCCGGGAACGGACTCACCTTCAGCACAGAGAAAAAATGTATCCTTTGCCCCCTGTACGACCGCCAACAAGGTGGCAGGACCGTGTTTCACGGTCATTTGTATGGAAAGGCCTTTACCGGGTTTCCCGTGATATACGGGAAGCGGTACCAGTTCGACCTCGCCCTGCGCTATGGCCGTATGTGCGGGACCATCGTGTCCCATAATCACAATGTTATCCGTAAAATCGACACCGACTATTTCGCTAAAGGAACCGCCTGTTTTAAAACAGTCCAATATCTTCATGGCGAGGGCAGTTTTAACCTCACACTCGCCCGCAATGGGAATGTGATGGGCGGTAAGGATTGTGTTGCCGGCAATAACCGAAGTAATTATATTTTCATGATCATTACCCGGTTGACCTTCATAGTAATAAGCCATTGCACCCAGATTTTCTTCGTCCATAAGCGCATCCAGGGCACAGGAAGTATGTGCGGCGCGGTTCAGTTCTTCTTCACTGCATTCTTTTGAGATTGAAAATTCATGTTTAAATTGTTCCCGTTTATGCTCTATTTCTTTTTCATTGATCTTGTCATGTATTGCTTTTAAACGATCGATTTCCAGAAGTTCAAAATGACTGCCGAACACCGATGCAAGCTGCGTAACATCTGTATAGACATCCAGCATACCGCAATAGTAATGTCCCATAATGCCGATACGCGTATTCCTTATATCGGCATACACCTGAACGGCGCTGCACCACTCTTTTATTTCTTTCCATGATTCTTCATCTTCCAGCCAGCCGGTAATGATATCATATGTTATTTCTGCATCATTAAACACACGTGCAATTTCGGGTACAGCACAGGCCTGACAATTGGCAAGCCACTCGCCGGTCATTACACCCCGATCGGGAATAGCATTAACCTGTTTATAATCAATTGCCGGAGAGGGCTGCAGGTTAAGAATAATAACCGGAACTTTTGTCTGTTGAGCGACAGGAAGAACAGTATGAGAAAGTGCATAGGTTGAAACGAAGAGAAATACCGCTTCTACCCGGTTTTCCTTAAACAGTTCGGCGGCTTTCCGCGATTTGTCGGGATTATCAACCAAACCGGCACTGACAACCACGACACCAAGATTCTGCAGTTTTACAACGATATCGTTCAAATAGCTTTCAAGCTTTTTCTTAAGTCCTTCAAACTGCGCCCAATAGGTATCAAGTCCAATACCGAATATACCTACGTTCACAGGGACTTCACGTATACCGTGTTTCAATGCAAACCTCCATAGTACGGTTTGTAGTATAGCCTATACAAACTAATAACCAGAAATGGAGAAACTGATTGAAATAATGGAGAAAACTGGTATACTAAAATTATGAGCTCCGGGAAAGAAAAGAAATCTTTTTCTCTTTATCTTGTGTACAGCGAGGAAGACGAAAAGGCAGGTATGATATGTACCGATATCGGATATACTGAAGTTAAACCCAATAGTGACTACCCTCCTGACAGTTTGGCAAACCACCCCGAACCCTTTAGAGGCGTTGCCACAGGCAGAACCATTCCTGAATTTCAGCTCCAATATATAAGCCAGGGCGAGGGAGTATTTGAAACGGAAGATAACGCCTATACGGTAAAGCCGGGTTCCATGATGTTTGTTTTCCCGGGTCAACAACACCGCTATAAACCTTCGATCGAAACAGGCTGGATTGAATATTGGGTGGGCTTTAACGGTCCGGTTTTCAGCCGGCTGGTACAGCAGGGAATCCTGACTAAAGAACATAACTATTTGGAAATAGGCCTGCGGGACAATATTATTAACACCTTTACGGAAATATTTGACGAAGTCCGTGCCCAACGCCCGCTTTACCAAATCAAGGCAAGTTCGGGAATTATGAGCCTCCTCGCCGAAATTATAACATTCGGAAGACGAAAAGATCTGCCGGATTACTACCAAAATATCGTAGAAAAAGCGAAGGTCCTCATGGAATCCAATATTTACAATGGCATAAATCTTTCCGACATTTCCAAACAGCTTGGTATAAGCGCGTCCCGGTTTAACACAATTTTTAAAAACTATACTTCAATGAGTCCATATCAGTACTTTATCCATATCAA
>JAISJX010000430.1 GCA_031261145.1 Tannerella sp. | reverse complement strand
CCGCTTTCCATAGCGCGCCGATAACGCTCCTCATCCCAAGATAAGCTCTCATCCATCCGCGTCCGCACGATAAAACCCTTATCAACAAGAGCGCGAATTTCGGCTACATCCGGAGTGTTATGGATAATAAAGGAAGCGTAGGGCGCATCCGGTCCCGAAACGATAAACATCCGCTGGCTGCTCAGGGTTGTATCCATGGCAAAATAGCGGGCATCGCCTATGGCAAAGATAAACTTTCCCAGCAGGCTCTCAACGGTTGGCCAGCCTGTGCGGATAGCCTCAGGCAGGGATTTTGTGCCGGTTGCTGCCAAAAAGTCGGCGGGACGATACAACTTCTCTCCAAAGACATCGTCCAACATACGGTCGAAGTCCGAAAACTCAGCATCCCCGATTTTCCGTATTTTTGGGTCTAAAAAAGTCCAGTCATTCTTATTTTCAAGAAGCACAATTATTGGGAAATGCTTTGGGTTGTGGTCGGAAAAGAGTTTGAGTTCGTGCAAACCTTTCTCTAAATTTATCGGATTGCTCATATTATCGACCAGCGGCACATGAACTGCCTCGAAGGTTGTCCCTCGCAGCCGCACATCAAGTTCAAAACTCCTGATTCCTGCTTCAAGTTGACTTGTGAGCTGTTTATAAGCATAGCGCAGGGCGTCCGCCTCGTGTTTGTTTGTCGCCAGCCGTATCATCAGTTTGCCGGGAGCTGAGCCATACTGCTTGTAACTGTTGTGGGTAGCGAGAAAGCGGACTTCGTTCAGGCGCAGTTTCGAGAGTTCTGACGCCGGAATATCCGTGAAAGCGTTTTCGTTGACCGGCTGATAGGCACTGTTATAATGAGCGCTCAATGTTGCCAGATGACGCTCCTGCGCTTTCACGGCACGGGAGTGATTCAAGTTGAAATGGGCGAGCAAGCCCGCGAATGTCAGAACGATTAGGGCGATGAAGCCCACAATGCCTGACAGAAATTTTTTATATAAATTCATTTTTACCGTCATCGTTCAATTTTGAACTGCAAAAATACAAAATAATTTTCGCTTATATCGGCTTGCGTTTGTGAATATTTTGTTTTGCTGTTGGCGTCCGATGTTTTACGTAGGAGTTATGGATAAAGGCGATTAACTCAGGATTTCCAGCCTTACTGCTGCAAAAGGAAGTCGGACATAGCCCTGAAATATTCCTCTACGTTTTCGTCGTTGTCCTTATAAAGCCCGCAATGGCTTCCCATGGCGAGCAGTTTAGAGCCTGGCATACAGGGAATTATCTTTCCGGCTCGTTTCAGAACCGCTTCGCCGGGGAAAAGGTAATCCGATTTCTCGGCGATGACATACACGGGCGATTTATACTTTCGGATAGATTTTTTTTTGACTCTTTTCTGCCCTTCTTTCCGGATTTTTGCATGAAGAAATATCATTTTGGCCGCTTCAATCAACTCGTCCTGTTGGAAAGGCAGTATCGGATTCAACGCTTTTTTTACCATCGTATCCGTCACAAGTTGTTCGTTTTTGAAAGCCGGGTAGATCAACTTGGCCACCCTTGACGATGAGACGCTTCGGATACCGGAAGGCATCACAAGCAAAAGTCGTTCCACACGCAGCAACGAGGTGATACAGAGTTGCAACGCGATGCCGGCGCCAAACGAATAGCCCAGCACCGCCGCATCCGGTAGCCCCAACGCATTCATAATCTGGCACGCCCATTCCCCATAATTTTTAAACGACGAAATCCTTTTTTCTGCACTGAATCCGACCGTCCCCAACGGATCAGGCACGATCAGGCGGATTTTTTCCAGATTTAATCCATGCGCTAACGGTCTTATGGCCAACGGATTAATTGCATATTCCCCGTAAAGGGTCAGCACAGGCTTTCCGTCCGGATGACCGTAAAAGACCACATGCGTATCCCCGAAACGAGTTTCCACCATCCGTTCCGCCACCGGCACGTTCATCGCTAAGAGATGCTCACGATACAAATCATGAAGTAAGCGCCTGCTATCCTTTGATTTATATGCGTCTGACTTATATTTTTCCATTACTTACCGTCTAATCGAAAGCAAAGATAAATAAATAATCGAAAAAAGTTGAAGCGTTTTTTCAAAAAACAGCTTATATTTGTAGTTTTAATCAAAATAGTCCCTTTATGAAAATAACAGAATTTAAAAATCCCCTGAAGATATCCGGCTTATTTCTGCTTGGAATTTTCTTATTTACAGGGTTTGGCAAAAAATCAACGCCGCTGCATACCTTGCCTGTGAAATCCATAGAAGACGTTCGTGCGTTTTTCCGTTACACCGGTACGCCGCAAATGCCTATCATCAGCGGACATCGTGGTTGCCGTGAAAATCATTGTCCGGAGAACAGCATCCGCGCCTACGAATATACGCTCGAAAATGTTCCGGCGTTTTTTGAGATCGACCCGCGTCTGACCAAAGACAGCGTTATCATCATCATGCACGATCCCACGCTGGAACGCACAACTACCGGCACGGGAAAAATCGAAGATCATACATGGGCCGAACTGAAAAACCTCCGCTTGAAAGATATGGACGGCCATGTAACAGACGAAAAAATCCCTACATTGGATGATGTAATCCGTTGGAGCAAAGGGAAAACCGTTATAAACTTGGATGTTTACACGCCCAAGGAAGCGCTGGCTAAAAAACTGCGCGAATATCACTTTCCCCCGAACGTGATGCTGACCATTCATACGCCCGAACAGGCGCAGTTCTACCATGAGCAAAGTTCCAAAACCATGTTTTCCATTCATATCAAGACCGTTGAACAATTGGAGGCGTTCGAGAAGACCGGCATTTTATGGGAAAACGTCATCGCATACGTCGGCCCCCGCATGTTGCCCGAAAACCAGGAACTGTATAACCGTCTGCACGCGAAAGGCGTACGTTGCATGATTTCGTTGGCTCCGACTTACGACACGCGGAAAACGCCGGAAGAACGCCGCGAAGGATACCTCAGCGACCGGGAAATCCTGCCGGATATCATCGAATCGGATTTTCCGGTTGAACTGACTCAGGCGTTGCAGAGCTTGAAAAAATAACCGTAAGGAGACTTTTTTTACGAAAAACGAAAAAAAACGCCTTTTTTATTTGGTCATTTCAAAAATAGTTCGTACCTTTATATAATAAAGTTATGTGAATATGAAAACGATTCGATTATTTTTAACAGGAGGGATGATGTTGCTTCTGACTTTGGGATTTTTCTCATGCAAATCATCCGGCATCGCCGCTGGGCCAGAGAAGAAACAGGCGGTTAAAGAATTGATTGACAGCAAACATTACACTGTGGATGTGAATCGTATGCTGCCCATGAGTGGAAAGACGCAGAACCTGACGTCCAATTATTCGTTGACGGTCGAAGGGGATTCGGTCATCTCGTACCTGCCTTATTCCGGACGGGCTTACAGCGTTCCTTACGGTGGAGGAAAAGGGTTGAATTTCAATGCGAAAATCACAGATTACTCCCTTTCGTACGATCAGAAAGGAACGGCGGATATTTCGTTCCTGACGGATTCGGGTGAAGACCGGTACAAATATAGCGTCAAGATATTCGCCAATGGTTCTTCCGTCATTCAGGTAACTCCGAATAACCGTCAGTCTATCAGTTATCACGGGAACCTGAATGAGGACGAAAAACCTTGAACGTCAGGGAACTTGTTTATCGTTTCTTGATGATGCTGTTCAACACCCGGACGGATGAAACCAACTTATCGGTCGAGGTGAACACATCCACGTTCCATACATGCGAGGTGTGACCTTTGTGGATAATCGTCGCGACGGCGCGCACCATATCGCCTTCGTGCGCCGACGACATGTGGTTTCCGCTTATCTGCATCCCAACGATAAGCTCGTCCGGCTGACAGATAAGTAAAGACCCTAATCCGGCGACCGTCTCCGCCAGAGCGAGCGTCGCTCCCCCGTGCAGGATACCGAACGGTTGGCGTGTGCGCTGATCGACCGGCATAGTCGCCTCGACCCGGTTTTCCGACGCATACGTATATTGGATGCCCAGATTGCCCATCAACGCATAATGACCGCGTTCATTCAATTGTTCCAACGATACTTCCGCCGGATGAATAACGGACAGTATCTGTTTTTCAACCACCGTTGCCACGCCGTCCGCTTCGTTGCTGTCCGTCACATAATCGGCGCAGGCTTTCACCGAGACTTGCGCATTGCCCATCGCCACGCCGAAACCGCACTGTTGTATCATCGTCACGTCACACACCCCGTCGCCGATAGCCATCACCTCTTCCGGCTCAAGACCCAGTTTTTCTATCAGGAAACTCAGCGTATTCGCCTTATCAACATACTGTGGAACAATTTCCAGAAAGTAAGGTTCCGAACGAAATACATCCAGATTTCCGTCCAACCGCTTTTTCCAGTAGTTTTCCAACTCAATCAGCGTCAGTTCGTCCTTATTCGCCAGCATACACTTGTAGGGCCAAAAATCGACGGATTCCGCAAAAGAAGTCGCACCTTTCACCTGCATCCCGTTCAACGCTGCTTCCTGACGAACTAATTCATCTTCAGGTCGATTCGTCAGTATCGTATCTTCATTGTAGGTGAAAATCGTGCAACCGTTCTTTTTCGCTTTCCGTTCGAGATACGGAATCATCGACGGATCAATACGTTTCTCAAACAAAAGTTCATTCGTTTGCATATTCAGAATCTGCCCCCCGTTATACGAAAGGATAAATCCTCCGTACTTATCAATTTCCAGTTCTTTAGCCAGAGGGACAATGCCATACGTCGGCCTGCCGGAAGCCAGCACAATCCGTATGCCTAATTGTTGCATTTTCAATAAAGCAGTTCTCGTATGAATCGTAATCTTCTTCTCATTGTTAAGCAAAGTTCCATCCACATCAAGCACTAATAATTTGTATTTCATATCCATATAATTAAATTTCACCTCTATTCCCCGTTGTTCCGGGGTTCTTATTTATGTTCAAAGATATAGAGTAAAATTGAATTAAAAAAATCGGAACGGTTTCATTTAATTATTTTTCAAGAAAAGTAGGAGTTTCTTCCGGAATGTTCCAATAAGGCGGTTCTTCGCCGTTATCCTCGTCATCTTCCTCTTCCTGCAAGAACGGATCGACCGGCGGTTTCGGGCCTAATCTCCTGAAATAAAAGGCCAATGTAATGCCCGTCAGTAATCCTGAAAGATGTCCCTCCCACGAAACAGAGGTATTTTGGTATAAGGTAGGAAAAAACGCCCACACAAACCCGCCGTACAGAAACGCGACTAACAATGCAAAAGCCATCTGCCGCGTCTCCCGCTTAATCATCCCGCTTACAAAGTGAAACGCCGCCAGCGCATAGACCAATCCGCTCGCCCCGATATGTACCGAATTGGGACGCCCCATAAACCAAACCATCAGTCCGCTAATCAGATACAGACACAGAAGAATCCGCCACGTCGCTTTGTCGTAGAAAATAAACAGCCCGAAAATCAACAGGAGTAAAGGCAGTGTGTTGGACATCAGGTGATCCAAGTCTTCGTGCAACAGAGGCATGGTAAAGATTCCGATAAATCCCCGCCATTCCATCGGATAAAGTCCGAATCGCTGCAATCCGAGCGAGAACACAGTTCCCGCCAGATGCACTATCCAAGGCATCATTACCAACAACAGGGTAATTTTTAATGCTTTATATAATTTCTTATTCTCGTCCATCCATTATGCAGCTAAATAAGGCGGCATTAAAAGATCACTGTCGAGTAAGACTGATTGCTTGCGGAGGGTAAGAATCTTTCCTTCTACCTGACTGAAGTTTATTGTTTCGCCCATGATACTTATTCGTTTATATTAAAAATGTTTATATCTTCACATACACGATGCAAATATAGCAAAACAAATGCAATAAGTAAAAAGGAATGGCTAATAAATACGGCAAAAAGAATCTATTGAAAAAGCAGATTTCCCGGCTTGTCCCTCAATCTTTAAATTTTGGAATCATGGAATCTTTGAATCCCCCAAAAAAATTCCAGTCCGACACGGAAAAATCAAAAAAATGTTTTATCTTTGTACGTCATTTTAGTTTTAAATTAGAGAAGTTGTTAATTAAAAAGGTATTTTAGAGACATTTACGTAACGTATAAAATGTACATCGCAAAACGGTCGTCGTGATGACAACCGTTTTTTTAATCTTTGAATCATGGAATTTTGGAATCCGAATATTTATTACTAACTTTGTCCGTCAAACAAAAATAGAATCCGATATGAATACAAAAAAGTTCTTAACAGCAATGGTTGTATGTGTGATGTCAACCGGCTTGTATGCGCAGGAGTTACAGGTTATTAAATTGAATGCGCCGAATAAGGCGCGCGGTTCCGTCACTACGAAGGCATTGGCCGACAGACATTCCGACCGCGTTTTTGACGCCAAGGAACTCAGTCTGCAAGACCTTTCCGATTTGCTTTGGGCAGCCAACGGCATCAATCGTGAGGACGGAAAACGTACGGCTCCATCGGCCATGAACAGGCAGGAAGTAGATGTCTATGTCGTCCGTCAAGACGGGGCTTATTTATATGACGCCCAGGCTCATTCACTGAAACCTGTCGCGAAAGGCGATTACCGGGATGCCGTGGCCGGAAGACAGGCAGAAGTTAAATCGGCTCCGGTACACCTCGTCTTAGTGAGCAACTTGGATAAATTGGGTGATGCCAATTCCGACCAGACCAAGCTGATGGGCGGAGTGGATGTCGGCATAGTTTCGCAAAATATCAATATCTTTTGCGCAGGCGTCGGACTGTCCACCGTTCCACGCGGTACGATGGATCAGGAGAAACTCCGGACGGTCTTGAAACTGAGCGAGACACAACTTCCGATAATTAATAATCCGGTAGGGTATCCTCAAAAATAAATTGAATACGTCCGAAGCGATTTGGAAGTATCAGCGTAGAAGTAAAACATAACACTGCCGATGCCTGTTTTATTTATTTTAATGTTATGCGCCTATCTGGCCGGGAATTATTACGTCCTCATCCGGGGATTGCAGGCGCTGCATGCTTTTCCGGGGGCTGTCAAATGGATATTCGGCGCGATTTATGTGGTCTGTGCGTTGTTGATTGTTTTTGTTTTCGCGTTGCGGAACACAAAAATGGCCGGGTCGTGGCTGTCTCACTTCATTTTTGAGGTGGGAACCAGTTGGCTTGTTATTACGCTCTACATGACCTTGCTGTTGCTCGTTTTCGATTGCTTCCGGCTTTTCAACCATCCGGCACCGTATAGCTACCTGATTTCTATTGTAGTGACCGTGTGCATATTATC
>JAISJX010000100.1 GCA_031261145.1 Tannerella sp. | reverse complement strand
CGCCCGTCGTTGCGGAGGGATTCGGACATCAAAGTCAGCTTGGACTGGGACTCCCCGTGGACGGGGATACACGTCGGGTGAATCTGCACGTAACAGGGGTTTGCAAAGTAAGCGCCTTTCTTGTAGCATTGCCATGCCACCGAACCGTTGGAAGCCATCGCATTGGTGGACAAAAAGAACGTATTCACGTAACCGCCGGTAGCCACCACGACGGCATGGGCGGCGTAGCGTTCCAGCTTGCCCGTCACTAAGTTGCGGGCGATAATCCCGCGGGCGCGTCCGTCCACCTTGACCACGTCCACCATTTCGTGGCGGGTGTACATTTTCACCTTGCCCAAACCGATTTGCCGGCTTAATGCGGAGTAAGCGCCCAGGAGCAATTGCTGTCCCGTCTGGCCGCGGGCGTAAAACGTGCGGGAAACCTGCGCGCCACCGAAGGAACGGTTGTCCAGCAGACCGCCGTATTCGCGGGCGAAAGGAACGCCTTGCGCCACACATTGGTCAATGATATTGTTGGATACTTCGGCCAGGCGATAGACATTGGCTTCGCGGGCGCGGTAGTCGCCCCCCTTAATCGTATCATAGAAGAGGCGATAGACGGAGTCGCCGTCGTTCTGGTAGTTCTTGGCGGCATTAATCCCTCCCTGTGCGGCAATGGAGTGGGCGCGGCGGGGAGAATCCTGGATACAGAAGTTCAGCACATTGAATCCCAGTTCGGCCAGAGAGGCAGCGGCTGAAGCGCCGGCCAAACCGGTTCCCACTACAATGATATCCAGGCGGCGTTTGTTTGCCGGATTCACCAGTTTCTGGTGGTCTTTATAATTCTTCCACTTTTCAGCCAACTGGCCCTGTGGTATTTTAGCATTTATCTGAGTCATAATATTGATTTTATATAAAAGGTAATAGTTACAAAGGCGAAGCCCAGGCAAACCACCGTGGCGAAGATGTCGGAAATCACCTTCCAGCGTTTGAACCAGAGGTTGTTGCTCCAGCCGACAGTCTGAAGGGCGCTCCAGAACCCGTGCGTCAGGTGTAGCCACAGGGCTGCGTACCATACCAGATACAATACCACCACAATGATGTTGCTGAAATAATAACGGACGAAGCCCGCCCCGTCCGTCGTGGACAGCAACAATCCGCCCACCTCTGTTTCATGATGTCCCATCAGTTCGGCAAACATCATGTGATACCAGAACTGCAGGAAATGCAGCAAGAGGAACCCGACGACAACCAGCCCCAGAACAAACATGTTTTGCGACGACCACTCCACGCCGTCCGGCCGTTCGCTTACGGCATAACGGTTGCTTCCGCGCGCTTGCAGGTTCCGCCAGGTCAGCCAGAGCGCATAGAGGATGTGAACGGCAAACCCCGCCGCCAACAGCAGCGTACCGGCTATGGCGTACCAGTTCGACCCCAGCAACTCGCAAATCAGGTTGTACGCCTCTTCGGAAAAGACGGCCGTCATGTTCATTGCCAGGTGGAACAAAAGGAAAAGGATGAGGAAGAGACCTGATAAACTCATGACCAGCTTCCTCCCGATAGAAGAATTAAGTAACCACATAACTAAATAATTATTAAAATTTAAAGTGTTGTCAGTTTTTCAGGACGACTTCGATGATGGCGTCCACCTCGTCCGGCGCACCGTCCAGGTTGAAGGTAACGGTTCCCGTTTTCTTATCCCGTTTCCAGACGAGTTTCGCATCCCCTCCGTTCAGCCATTTGGCGGATTGGATATTTGGGGGAAAGTTCAACGCCAGTTGGTTGTTTTCCTTATTCAATATATGGATGTAGGAGATATTACCCTTTTGGGTAACGGCTCCCCACGGCTGGGGTTTAATCGCCCCTCCTTTTGTCCCGTATATGGTATTTCCGTAAACCGACAGCCATTTCCCCATCTCTCTCAGGCGGATGACACAATCTCCCTGGATTTCCCCGGTGGGTTTAGGCCCGACGTTCAACAGGAAATTAGCCCCGTAGCCGGCAGCCCTCACTAAGTAGTGGATAAGCTCTCCGGTCGATTTGAAATGGTCGTCCCTTAAATTATATCCCCAGGTATTGTTGATGGTTTCGCAGGTTTCCAGCGGCAGGCGTCCGGAGACGCTTTGATTGGCGCTGAATCCCCCTCCCTGGTTCTCGCCCGGAAGGTCTTTTTCAAATGCCTGGTAATCTTCCCCGGGCAGCGGCGGGAGGTGATGGTTGTTGGCTACCATGCAGTTGGGCTGTATGGAATGGATTAAATCGTATATTTCACGCAGGTGCCAGTCCACAGGCGACTGATCGTGCGAGAGAGGGTTTTCCGGCAACTGGTCCCATTCCCCGTCAAACCAGATTCCGGCTATCTCCCCGTAGTTGGTAAGCAACTCCCTCAGTTGCACCTTCATGAAGTTGATATAGGAACTCCATTCTTTCTGTTCGGTGCGGCCGGTCTTTTTCCCCGTCCTGCCGGTAGTGAAACTGTAATCGTCGCGCGACCAGTCCAGCAACGAATAATACAGTACAAGTTTGATGCCCTCCTTGTGGCACTCATCGGCCAGTTGCCGGATCAGGTCTTTGCCGTAGGGCGTACGCATGATGTTCCAGTCGGATATCCGGGTATCCCAGTTGCTGAAACCGTCGTGATGCCGCGAGGTGAACGTGATGTACTTCATCCCGGCTTCCTTGGCCAGGCTCACCCATTGGTGCGCATCGAAAAAGCGCGGGTCGAAAATGGTCTGTAATTTCTTGTAATCATGAACCGTCACCGGTTTGTTATTCATGATCCACTCCCCGTCGCATAACACGCTATAGGGGCCGAAATGAACGAACAGACCGAAACGCGCTTCTTCAAACCATTGATGGCCGGGTGGGGGAGATTGTGCATACATACCCGTACAGCACAAACAAAGAAGTAAAAAAAGTTTTTTCATCTTGAAAATGAGTTAAATAAGTTGTAGATACAAAGGTAAAACATTCTTTCAAACGTATGAAAAAGTTTCATAAATATTGTTTTAAGACCGCTTCTTTTTGCTGAGGAATTTCTGCTAATTGTTGTTCCCACTCCGTTATTTGAGCTTCTATTTTTTCGATTTCGGAAACGATTTTTTGTTGCCCGGAAAGCGGGGGAAGAGGAACATCCAAAGAGGATAGCATTTCCTGGTTTAAACTCTTTATATTTGAGCCGTTACTTTTTTTAGTTAATTTTTCTCTGATTTTTTCACTTCGTAAATAGTAACACAAATATTTTGAATCAATTACTTCCGAATCAGGTCTAAGCCTTATAGTAAAACCTGAAAAGGACGTATTGGGTAATATTTTATCAATGAGCATAAATCTACCAACTAAATTGGCGGAACCATTAGACCGTACAACAAGTAAATCGTTAGTTTTTAAAATATAATCATTGGCAAGTTTACCTCCAATCTGAACTTGTTCAATCAAATCCAAATTTGGAACAATATTATTTTGAAAATCCCCAACGCCGATCATATTGATTAAATCTCCTGAACTTTGTCGGTTATAATTTAATCCATTTTTAAATGAAACCACATTGCCTAACTTACTTGTTTCATATTTAAGCGTTTCTATTATATAGTCTATTTTACTTTGACAATCTTCTATTTTGCTTTTTGCCATTTCCTCTTTTTTTTCCAACACATCTATTTCAGTAACAATTTTTTTTTGTATTTCTTTGGATGGGAGAGGGATTTTGATTTTTGCTAAATCTTCGCCATAAACATGAGGTTGAGCTTGTCCTCTTTGAAGTTCGTAAATTTGATTTTGAATCGATTTCAAAAACAGATATATCAATTTGGTAGAGATGGTATTTTCATCTTTTGACTGTATTGTATTACAATCTGAGGCAAAAATGGGAATTTCAAAATAATTTACAAATCCGGCATGCGCACCCGAAGCGCTTATGGTTATAGTATTCCCATTTCTATTGGATACGTTATGAAAGTAGGCGGATTCTTTTCCACCTGCAACAACAGGTATACTCCCATCAACTGCTTTTTCTTTTGTAATAGAAGTACCTTTTTTTATTTCAGTAATTTCGTTAAGTTCAACTAATTGTTCTGTATGCCAAATGTCTTTAAATTTCACTTTTTTTTTAACCGAAGTAGAAATATTTTTTTCAAAATCAACCCTGTCAAAAGTCAGCATATTCACTAAACGAACACGGGATACATTTTCTTTCAGGCTTTCGCGTATCGGATATTCATAATCGCCTGAGAATGCTTTGTAGATATAGGTACTTGCTTTTTCAGGATTATCAAGCCGTTCGTCATCAAATAATCGGGTACATTTGTCAATGGTTATGCCTCGTTGTAT
>JAISJX010000343.1 GCA_031261145.1 Tannerella sp. | reverse complement strand
AATAAAAAAGCAAACCATCCGTCTGGCGTACCAGCCTAAAATCCGGGAATGTCTTTCCTGCCCGGAAAGATATAAAGAATCCGTTTTCGACGCCATCGTTTCAGACCGGGAGGTTAAATACGGCTCGGCGTCAGGCTATTATACCTCCAAACCGATTGATAAAATTCCAAACAACAATTATGTGCAGATTGGAAAGGAAATCTGGAAGGAATTGAAAAACACCGTCTTCGGTAAAAGGACAGACCAGTCGTTATACATGGACGTCTATCAACCTGCCGGCGATTCCCAGCGACAACGGCCGCTGTTTCTGTTTATTCACGGCGGGGCGTTTTTCTTCGGAGACAAAGTGACGCAAACCCAGACTTTCCTGACGGACGATTTAGTGAAGAAAGGCTTTGTGGTAATCTCCGTCAATTACCGTCTGGGAACGACGCTCAAGGGGGCTGCCGCAGTCGAAAATGCAATTTACCGGGGCGTTCAGGACGTCCGGGCGGCGTTGCGGTATGTCATCAATCACAGCGACGGGTTAGGTATCGACCCCCGCCAGATTTATATCGGCGGCAACAGCGCCGGCGGTATCATTGCCCTGACTACCGCGTTCATGGATGATCACGAGGTGTACAAAAGCGTTAATATAAAAGAGTTGGGTGGATTGGACGGTTCAGGCAACCGGCTGAGTGCGGACATTCACCTTGCCGGCGTTGTTTCCCTGTGGGGCGGGCTTTCCGACCTGAATTTCATCAACAACACGGTTCCGGTGTTGCTGTTTCACGGTACAAACGACGATATTGTCCAGAGTGAGTCGGGTTTGCCGTTTAAAGACGTCATCGGGGATTTCCTGCACAACATGCTGGCCTCGTCCTGGCGGCTGCATGGCTCTGCCTCCATTTATAAATACATGAATCAAAATGATTTGCCGGTCAGATATGTCCCGTTCAACGGCTACGGACACGAGCCGCAGACCGGCGGGGACGGTTCTTTCAATCAGAACATGTATAAAATCAGGGACGAAATCAGCCGTTTTTTGTATCGTCAATGGGAGAAACAATTTCCCGGTTATACCCTTGAAGGCGACGCTGATGTTCACCCTTCGGATGCGACTTCCGTCTACCGGGTCGCTCATGCTGCTTCGTCCGGATCCGTTCAATGGCGTGTGCAAGGAGGTATTATTCTTGAACAGACGACGGATGCGGTCAAGGTGGTCTGGTATGACAAGGGCGGTTTCGGACAAGTCACCGCCTGCATTACCGACGCGACCGGCGTTTTGCATAAAAAAGAACTCCGGGTGCGGATTCACCGTTATTGAACCGGGAACCGGCATTTTGTCATGCCCTCCTTCTGAAAACCTTGCCCGGCCTATTCGCAGTTGAAGTCTTTCAGTTTTTCCTTTAATATCTTGCGGGCGAAGAAGATGCGGCTTTTAACCGTACCGATGGGACAGTTCAGTTTATCCGCAATTTCGTTATACTGGTACCCGCTCAAATACATGGAAAACGATATTTTCAAATCCTGATTCAAGCTGTTGATGGCATCTGTAATCTCCTGAAGCCGGAGCGTATTGTCCGGCGAGTCAAAATCAGCATCATTCGCCACGTCTAAGTTGTATAAATCAATGCTTTGGTCAATAATCGTTTGTGTGCGGACAATTTTATGGTAATTATTGATAAAAATATTCCGCATCACAGTTAGCACCCATCCTTTAAAATTCCGGTTGTCGACAAATTTTTCTTTGTTATCCAACACTTTAAGGGATGTTTCCTGCAATAAATCATAGGCATCATCACGATTTGCTGTAAGAGTCAATGCAAAATTCATCATATTTTCTTGCATACTCAATAAATTTTTCTGAAATTGCGCCGTTTTCATAGCTGTATATTTTCAATTAGCTCTCTTTATATTATCTGCTCTCTTATGCAAATATACAAATTCGGGGTGGATATTGTTCTGGATTTTCGGATATTTAACTGAATTGACGAATGAATAAACATTTTATAGTATATAAAGAGACTGTTAATGAAACGTATAATGGCATGTTAAACGCTGATAATCATAATAATAAAGAAATGAAACGACAATTTTTGAACATTTGCCGGACAGGCAGTTTTATCATCTGCCTGCTGGCCGGATTGTGCCGGCCGGTTTCCGCACAACCGTCCGGACATCCGGCGCTGGTTTATACGATTGACATCAAAAAAGAAATCAGTCAGACGACCCTGCTCTATCTTAGCCACGGGTTAATGGAAGCGCAATCGCTTGGTGCAGATGCTGTTTTAATCCACATGAACACCTACGGCGGACTGTTGGAATCGGCGGATTCGATGCGTACCGCCATTTTATACTGCCCTCTCCCGGTGTATGTGTTTATTGACAACAACGCCGCTTCCGCCGGGGCGCTTATTTCGCTGGCATGTAAAAAGATATACATGCGGAAAGGGGCGAATATCGGCGCGGCGACCGTGGTGAATGAGAGCGGGGGCGAATTGCCGGACAAATATCAGTCCTACATGCGTTCCCTGATGCGTTCCACTGCCGAAGCGCATGGAAAAGATACCGTCATTCACGGGAAGGACACCACTTTGCGCTGGAAACGCGACCCGCAGATTGCAGAAGCGATGGTGGACGACCGTATCGTGATTCCAAATGTAATCGACTCCGGCAAGACGCTGACTTTCACGGCCGATGAAGCTCTGAAATGGGGTTATTGCGACGGGATTGCCGGGTCGGTGGAGGAGGTCGTCACGCATTATCTGGGCTATCAGGAGTATCAGTTGACGAGCTATCAGCCTTCGTGGATGGATGACCTGAGAGGGTTCCTGATGAATCCGGTACTGCAATCGCTGCTGATTCTGATTATCATCGGCGGCATCTATTTCGAGTTGCAAACGCCGGGCGTCGGTTTTCCCTTGATTGCCTCCATCGTTGCCGCCATTCTCTATTTCTTGCCGCTGTATGTGGAAGGGCTGGCAGCCAATTGGGAAATCCTGCTGTTTGTCTTCGGCGTCATTCTGGTTGTCCTTGAGATAGTTGTGATTCCCGGATTCGGAATTGCCGGCGTCAGCGGGATGGTGTTGATAGTGACCGGCTTCATCCTTGCCTTGCTGAATAATACCACGTTCCGTTTTGACGGGGTGAGCGGCGCTGAAATCGGACGCGCAGCTATGATTGTCTGGATTGGCATCATCCTGGGTATGGCGGGCGTACTTTGGCTGTCTCATCGAATCGGGAGGCAGGGCCTGTTTCGTCAGGTAGCGTTAACCGCGGATTTGGAACATGCGGTGTCTGCCCCGTCGCTCTTCGACTTGGTTGGCAAAGAAGGGATTGCGGCTACCGTGCTGCGTCCTTCGGGGAAAGTGACAATTGACGGGACGGGATATGACGGCATCTCGGAATCGGGCTTTATAGAGAAAGGCGCCACCGTGCGCGTCGTACGCTTCGAGAACGCACAAGTGTATGTGGAAAAAGAGTGAGGTCAGCCCCATTCATACAGGTAGTATATCCGGTTAAAGAAAAAGAGCCTTTCTGCAAAGAAAGGCTCTTTTTCTTACATTGGTTAACCTGAAAACCTTTTCAGATTAATTTTTTGTATCCGTACACGGCGCGGTCGCCCAATTCTTCTTCGATGCGAAGCAGTTGGTTGTATTTGGCCATCCGGTCGGAACGGCTCAACGAACCGGTCTTGATTTGTCCGCTGTTGGTGGCTACGGCAATATCCGCAATCGTGGCGTCTTCCGTTTCACCGGAACGGTGAGAGGTTACGGTAGTATAGCCATGACGATGAGCCATTTCAATCGCATTCAACGTTTCCGTCAGCGACCCGATCTGGTTGACTTTGATAAGGATGGAGTTTGCGCTGCCTTCAATGATGCCTCTCGACAGGAAGTCTACATTGGTGACAAACAAGTCATCACCTACCAACTGGCAACGGTTGCCGATACGGTCGGTCAGCTTTTTCCAGCCGGCCCAGTCGTTTTCGCTCATTCCGTCTTCGATGGAATCGATGGGATATTCGTTGATTAATTTCTCCAGATAGTCCACCTGCTGGTCGGAGGTGCGCTGTTCGCCTTTGGCTCCTTCAAACTTGGTATAGTCATAGACGCCGTCTTTGTAAAATTCGGACGATGCGCAGTCGAGGCCGATTTTCACATCCTTGCCCGGCTCGTATCCGGCCGTTTTGATGGCGGAAAGGATGGAATTGAGTGCATCTTCGGTTCCGTCCAATGCAGGAGCGAAGCCGCCTTCATCGCCTACGGCGGTGCTCAGTCCGCGACCTTTCAATACCGCTTTCAGGGCATGAAACACTTCCGTCCCCATGCGTAATCCTTCCTTGAAAGAGGAAGCTCCCACCGGACGAATCATAAATTCCTGAAAAGCAATGGGTGCATCGCTGTGTGAGCCGCCATTGATAATGTTCATCATCGGCACGGGCAACACGTAGGTGTTTGTGCCGCCAAGGTACCGGTACAGTGGAATATCCAGATAGTTTGCCGCAGCTTTGGCAACAGCCAGCGAAACGCCCAGAATGGCATTTGCGCCCAGGTTGGATTTTGTTTTTGTACCGTCCAGTTCCAGCATTGCATGGTCGATTCCGATCTGGTCCAACGCAGACCAACCGATCAAAACCGGTGCAATCTTCTTATTAATGTTGTCAACTGCATTTAAAACGCCTTTACCGCCATAGCGTTTTTTGTCACCGTCACGCAGTTCCAGCGCTTCGTTTTCGCCGGTTGATGCTCCGGAAGGGACTGAGGCCCTGCCCTTGATGCCCGACTCCAATACCACATCGACTTCTACCGTGGGGTTTCCCCTTGAGTCCAGGATTTCGCGTCCAATAATCGTTTCTATTTTCATTATTTATGTATTTAAAAAAACAGCTACAAAAGTACTGTTTTTTATGATATTTCTACTACTGTCTGATTTATATTTTTTATCTTTGTTCGCTTATTTAGCAATCAATAACGTCGGGTATGCCACCGCCCAACGTCATGGCAAGGCGCTAACCCGCCATCTCCCCTTTGTCTGAACTGTGATTTTAAGATGATTAAAATGATGAACATGACAAAATGAATGACGGTTATCCTGTCATACCACATATCGTCCCTCGTACGGGACGGTGGCAGGCGTGTGTGTTTTTCTACCAATATGTTGGGGCTGACCAAAAAGTCCGGTTTCGTCATTGCGAACCGTTAGGTGAAGCAATCCAGTCTATTGATTTTCAATTGATTGCTTCGGGCTTCGCCCTCGCAATGACGTGCAAAATACCCTTT
>JAISJX010000320.1 GCA_031261145.1 Tannerella sp. | reverse complement strand
GCCGTTCCCCATGTATAAGCATTACTCCCTCCCCGGCTCATTCCAATAAAGGCCGGTTTGGGCGACAAGCGGTACTCTTTAAGCAAATAATTATACCAGGCATCCCAAGTCTTGTCGGGATCCGTTGTGATAAAGGCTACATGATAGCCTTTATTCAGCAACGCAATTTCAGCCTGGGGTTCATGATCCCAGTAACAGCCCCGCCAAGTCCAGGGATTACCGGCTAAAGCATGCCTGGGAACCACTATAATACAACGACGAGTGCCCGGCTCAGGAGTGGTCACTCCGGTTCCTTCCTGTGGGGTGGCCGTTACAGGTGTAAGTCTGAGGGTTTTTTCGTTGATGACATAATCATAGCGGTCGAATCCGTGCCATGAACTCTTTTCAGCGCCTAAGGCTGTGTCCGTTAAGAAAGAAAACAGCCCGGCAACAAAACATACAGTAATAAACCTTATAGCTTTCATAATAAAATTTTTAAAAGGTACTATTTTATATTGCTTAAAACCAAATGAGGAAGAAACTAAGTTCTGTATAGCATAGTTTCTATTCCCATTGGCATTTTTGCAAGTTTTAAGTAAAGAAACTACAAAATTTCTTTACTTGGTAGATTTTCCCCTTTTGGCACCAATGTTATCAATTCTCCGGATTTAGATGGTAATGTTAACAATTTCCCGGAAATATTTTTTGATTTTTTTCCGTTGCGATAAACTGTTAATTCATCTTCGCCCCATGGGTTTTGAATAAGGCATTGACCTCCTTTGTTCGATTGGATTTCAACAAACTCAACCTTTCCTTTTACCATTGACGCACTTATTACAAAAGCATTGCGGGCGGCAAGAGTGAATTGGGCATCCCATTCTTTAGGCCAAGCCGGAAAAATATAATTGACAGGCTCTTTGTCTGGGGCAGGAGGAACACTTTGCAATAAAGCTGTACATACAGCTTGAGCTGCCAGTCCCAATCTTTCGCATTCTATAGCTCCCGGGCCTTCCCTGAGCATTAAACGGTTTCGCAACACACCTAATCCGGATTCACCACTCCCGACAATGTCGCAGTTATCTTGTCTTGTGGAAATTATCTGTTTAGGAATCATGTATTTAACATCATCAGCCAACCCAAAGTGTGCAGCAGCAACAGGAGCTCTGGATAATACATGCACAGTCGTATTTTCATCCACTTTAGAATTTCTCCTTCTATATGCCTCAAGCGCAATGTTAAAGAGTGGAGAATCCTTAGTTCCAATATTGATATAATCATAGTACTCAGCAGAAATAGCAGAATTTGGTAGCGGGGTTAAATTATCCAAAATTTCTTTCCATACCGGACGCCGGTCAGCATCTACTCCCAGAATTTGAGAGGCGCGAATGGCTATCGGAATCATGGCTCTCATTGCCATAAGTTCTTCCGGGGTGTCTTTTCCTCCCCAGCTACTCTCCAAATTATTCACATAATGCAAGTGGTATTTTCCATCCGCTTCTTTATATAAATTCGGGAAATTGCTATAAAATTCCACAATACCCTTGATTATCGGATAACCTGTTTCTTTAAGCCAATCCTTATCAAGATAATAAGCATAATTCAACCAATATACATACGCAATCTTTGCAGTTGACGACATGATATGTGTTACCCATGCAAACGGGCCGCCGCCGGTTTCTCCACTTTTCGATGAACGGCGCAAGAAAAGCCAATTCCAACGGCTATTCAGGTCATTTTTAGATTCAGCAAAATCCGAAAAAGATTTCGAACGATCCTCCCATTTTTTCTTCGCAAGGTATAGGTCTCTCATTTCATCGGCTATGCTGTCAGGAAGAACCTCAAGCCCATTAAACCAAGTGGTTTCAGGTATCCATATTCCTTTGCTTCCCCATTGTTGTTTTGCTGCTGTTGCATACGAATCATAATGGCGCATAAAAGTCTTATATACCGGTTCAAGTAATTCAGGCCTGTTCACAGGAGTCAATCCATTGAAATAGGTTCCCTGATTATTCCACCAATATTGAGATCCCCACATGGCTAAATCGCCGTTTGTGTACCATAACATTCCCCTAAAGCCCGGCATATACTCTCCTCTTGAACACGATGCCATGGCATAGAGATAATAAGTGAAATTCTTTTCCACTTCATCTGCGGCATTGTCGGCGCTATGAAGACGTACAAATGCTTTTGGCCAGTATTGTCCCCACCATGCTCTACTATCTTGCAACAAACCATTGAACCTTTTAAGTTGAGCTGCTTCCAATTGTTTTAAAGCCAATTGGGCAATATCTTCTTTAGGATCAAAACTTGAAGCGCTGGATGTCAGAATAGTGAAGATACCTTTACCTGGTTTTGCAGTCAGCCGTACTGTTGATTCATTATAATAAACAGCTTTACTTTCCCTGTCCACAATACCGATTGCTACAGCAGAAGCATTATAGTAATCACCTTCTTTAAATTCTTGTATAAGAATAATTTTGCCATCTTTTATTTCAAATCGCGAGGTCGCTGTATGTTCGCCTTGTTTAATCTGAATCGCATGGTTGCTGGTAAGCTCCCAGTTTTTCCCGTCAATGTAATTAATAGCATATCGCAACATTCGCAAATCAATATTAATCGCAGAAGGATTTACCCGCTGGTCATCAATCTCTGTTGCAATCACATCTCCGTCAGTCCAAGCCAAAACACGCGCCTTGAGACCATTACCGTTGACCGTAGTTAGTCCTTCGTAAACCGATAAATGCTGTTCGAAAGCACTCCCTGTAAAAACTTCATCTCCATAATCTACGGTGTTAATATCAATATAACCTAATCCATTTGAATAGTTGGTATGCCCATCCTTAAAATTATTGGTGTTTTTCCCCATAGCGAAAACGTCCACACGGTTTATTTGATAGTGAATTGCATTAGGGGTTGTCCATACCAGGGTACCCATACGACCATTGCCAATCGGCAATCCTTCTTCACTCCTAACAACCGGAGTATTATAAGTCAAATCGGCTCTTGAAACCAAACTTTCATAGTTCACTTTCAGTGAGCTACTACTTTTTGTCTGCGCATTAATTCCAATTATACTGAATAGAGACATGAGCAGAACACACATTGTTTTATTTATCAAATATTTCATATAATAGATTTTTTAGTATTATTCATTTAAGTAATGCGATGTACTTGTTCTCCATAATAGCCGCCTTTAACATTAAGACGCTCATGTTGCCTCGCGCACACAGTCCAAACGAAAAAAAACAAGACGGAAGCGTTGTTCACAAGACTTTCCGTATCTGCCCAACTGAAGAAAACGGATTCTTCCGGGAATAATCAGATAGAGAATGAATGCTTCCATGAAGAATGTTTTGAAACTTTTGTTTAATTTCGTGGCCAATTCACTTGGAACATCGCTACAGATACCCTTATATTGGTGTTGATTATTAATTTCTTAATTATTTATTTACCGAAGTATTGACCTATTTAATACGGTGAATATACCAACCATGCAACGTAACCTGCGGACATTCCTGAAGGAGATAGAGCATTTCCTCCCCCAAGACTGCATCCATACCAAGAATGCCGGTATTCCCTACCGGTCAATAGTTTATAGTAGATGAATGTAAATGATAAAGCAATGAAAACAACCAATCAACGTTTGCTCGCTCTTGATGTATTGAGGGGCATTACCATTGCCGGAATGATTCTGGTCAATAATCCGGGAAGCTGGGGGAGTATCTACGCTCCGCTGAAACATGCGCCATGGAACGGCTTGACTCCCACCGACCTCGTATTTCCTTTCTTCATGTTTATTATGGGGATTTCAACCTATATTTCCTTGCGGAAATACGGGTTTGAATGGAGTGGCCGGGCTGTCCGGAAAATAGTGAAACGTACTTTAGTCATCTTCGCTATCGGTTTGGGCATAGCATGGTTTTCCTTGCTTATGCGCACCGGCGACTGGCTACCTTTCGACCGTATCAGGATTTTGGGCGTGATGCAACGTCTCGCCTTGTGTTACGGAATTACCGCTTTGATTGCCTTGTGCGTGAAACACAAAAACATTCCCCGTCTTATTATCGCTTTATTGGCAGGTTATTTCCTGATTTTGTTATTCGGCAACGGTTTTGAATACAACGGAACCAATATACTGTCGATAGTGGACAATGCGGTGCTGGGAGCCGCCCATACGTACAAAGACAAAGGCATTGACCCCGAAGGATTGCCAAGCACGATTCCTGCTGTCGCTCATGTGTTGCTGGGCTTCTGTGCCGGACGGCTCTTGATGGAAGAAAAAGATATTACCTTGAAGATACAGCGACTTTTCCTCATTGGAACGGTTTTCACTTTTCTTGGCTTCTTGCTTGGTTACGGCTGTCCGATTAATAAAAAGATATGGTCGCCGACGTTTGTGCTTGTTACCTGCGGACTGGCTTCGAGTTTCTTAGCCCTTTTAATTTGGATTATTGATGTGAAAGGGAAAAAGACGTGGAGCCGGTTTTTTGAAGCCTTCGGAATTAATCCATTGTTTATGTATGTATCAGGAGCCGTGTTGAGTATATTGCTGGGTAATATTGAGGTGACTTGGGCGGGAGAGCCTGTTAGTTTGCATGGTTTAGCCTACAATGTGGCATTAAAACCCCTGTTGGGCGATTATTTCGGTTCTTTGGTTTTTGCCGTCTTGTTTGTTTCGCTTGTATGGTCTATCGGTTACGTTTTGTATAGAAAGAAAATATATATAAAGATATGAAACCTGTTCAAGCCCTACTGCAAAGTATTTTTTATATAAATAAGCAGGTGAGAGTTTTTAATGTATAACTTTAAAATAAACTTTATGAAAAGACTGGGGTTATTATTTGCATGCTTTTTCATAAGCATGGAGTTGGCAATCGCACAAGACAGGCTGGTGTCCGGTACCGTGGTGGACGAATCAGGAGATCCTGTTGTCGGTGCATCAGTGATTGCCAAAGGAACTACTTTGGGAGCGGCTACCGACGCTAACGGCAGGTTTCAATTCCCGGTTCCGGGCGGTACATCAACAATCGTTGTCAAATACATTGGCTATACGAGTGTGGAAATGGCGGCAGGAACCAATCTGCGTATATCGCTTAATCCGGATGCCCAATTGATTGACGAAGTAGTAGTTGTGGGTTACGGTTCGCAAAAGAAAGAGAATCTTACGGGAGCCGTATCTACAGTGGATGTGAAGAAAACTCTGGACGGCCGTCCGATTGCCGACGTGGCTCGCGGATTGCAAGGCTCTACTCCCGGTCTTTCTATTGTTATACCGAGCGGTGAAGTCGGCTCTGACCCTACCATTAAGATACGCGGTCAGATCGGTTCCTTTGAAGGAAGCTCTGCGCCCCTTATCCTGTTGGACAACGTAGAGATACCCAGCATTTCCCTGGTAAATCCGGATGACATTGAATCTATTTCGGTATTGAAAGATGCTGCTTCGGCTTCTATTTATGGTTCGAAGGGCACTTTTGGCGTGGTGTTGATTACGTCTAAGCACGGTGCAAAAACAGATGGTGTAAATATCAGCTATTCCGGCAACGTTTCCTGGCAAAACCCCTTTAAGAAATATGAGATGGGCGGTATAGGCGCTTTAGAATATGCTTTATCCGCTCAAATTGCCAACAATCCGGGGCAGCCTTATACGGGCGCTTTTTACATGGCAACGCCCGAAGGTATCGCTTTGGCCAAAGAGTGGGAAAAGAAATATAGCGGTAAGATTGGAGTAAACGACCCCACGGTGTATGGCCGCGACTGGATTGTTAATCCCAACAATACCGCCCAAAAGTTAGGTCTCCGCATGTATGACCCGTATGAATATATGATCAGGGAATGGGCGCCTACCCAAAACCATACCCTCTCGGTAAGCGGCAAAAGCGGTAAGACGGCTTATAACATCGGCTTGGGTTATCTGGATCAAAACGGTATGAATAAACCTGCCAAAAAAGACAAGTTCACGCGTAACAATGCTTCTGTCCGCCTGAGTACGGAGTTTAACAAGTACTTGAGTGTGAGCGCGGGGGCTATCTATTCGACGCGTGAAAAATCTTATGCTTATGCCTCGGCTACAAACCTGGATCCCTGGTATTACCTGTATCGTTGGGGGCCGCAATACCCTATGGGTGTGGACGAAAACGGGAATGCGATTCGCAGTCCGTACAACGAATACCAGCAAGCCAATACGGCAACGATGGGGCGCAACTATACCAGTGTTGATTTGGGCGCCAAGCTGACTTTCACCGAAAACTGGACGGCAAACTTCGACTACAGCCATTCCAATGAAGAATATATCTGGCTGCGTCCGGGCACACGTTTCTCCGGCGCTGATAGCTGGAGTGCGGGAGTACCCCGGAGAGATGCAAGCGGCAATGCCGTGATGGTAGCGGGTCCCGATAACGGTCTTGTCCCGGCTTATGATTTGAATTACATCGAATATACATCTGTAGGCAGTGGCGTGGATATGATTAACCGCCAGACAGCGAATGCAAAAAGGAACACGATCAATGCCTATACTACTTATAACCTGGATTTAAACGAAATCAACAGGTTCAAGTTTATGGCAGGGTTGAACCGTGTTACTTACGTGGATGAATATAGCTATGGACAACGCATGGGGCTGGATGACATCACCAATCCTCAATTTAACATGGCTTCCGGTACGCAAACCAGCGGTGGAGACAAGAATTGGCAAGCACAATTGGGCTATTTCGGTCGTATCAACTACAATCTTTTAGACAAATACCTGTTGGAAGCGAATGTACGTTATGATGGTTCTTCCAAGTTTCCCGCAGATTTGCAATGGCGTTGGTTTCCTTCTTTCTCAGCCGGCTGGCGCGTGAACGAAGAGGCATTCATGCAATGGGCTAATCCCGCTCTCAGTTCCTTGAAATTCAGAGGTTCCTGGGGTATAATCGGCGACCAGACGGTGGCTAACTCACTTTACGTATCTACTTTGGGTTCCGGTCAGTTGGGTTGGCTCAACTCTGCCGGCACGAAGGTAATGTACATAGGTTCGCCTTCGGCAATTGCCGCCGATATTACCTGGCAAGATGTCGTGACCCTGGACTTTGGGGTGGACGCCCGTTTCCTGAACAATGATTTGGGCTTTATCTTTGACTGGTATCAGCGGGATACGAAGAATATGATTGTGCCCAACGAAAACATCATTTTTACTTATGGCGCAACAGGCACTACCGCTCCTAAAGGCAACTATGGCAATTTAAGAACTACCGGCTGGGAGATTTCCATTGATTACAATCACCGGTTCGGCAATGGATTGGCTATTAACGGTATGTTTACTGTCTCGGATGCTGTTACTGAAATCACCAAATACGGAACTGCCAGAGGTACGGGCAGTAATTATGCAGGTAAAACTTATGGCGAAATTTGGGGCTACCGGACTGATCGCCTGTATCAGGAAAGTGATTTTGAGCGTGATGCCAATGGCAGTCTGATTCTGATTGATTTGAATGAATCTCATGGGGCAAAGAATGCCGGCAAAAAAGCCTATAAATTGAAAGGTGACAATCCTGTTTATCAAGCTTATTTGCAAAGCGGTAACTTCTATTTTCAACCGGGTGATGTAAAATTCAAAGACTTGGATGGTGACGGACAAATTACAGACGGAGACAACACCATCGACAATTCGGGCGACAGGGAGGTGATAGGTAATTTCACTCCCCGCTATGAATATGGCTTCCGTTTGGGCGCCGACTACAAAAGTTTCGATTTCTCCGTGTTCTTCCAGGGTGTGGGCAAAAGAGATATGTGGGGTTCTTCCGGCTTAACTCTGGCGGGCTTTAACTCGGCCGACGGATCTATGGCTAAAGTATTTACGGAAGATTATTGGACGCCGGAAAACACCGGTGCGTTTTATCCCCGTCCCTGGAACATGGCTAACTCCGTAGATGGTTTTAATATGAGACCACAAGACCGTTACCTGCTGGATATGTCTTATTTGAGACTCAAGACTGTTACCCTGGGTTATACGCTGCCAAACTTGTTGACCCGGAAGGCATGGATACGGAAAGCCCGTATTTATGTGTCCGCAGAAAACTTTTTCACTTGGGATAACTTGAACGGTGTGCCTATTGACCCGGAAGAAGTGGCAGGGGTATCCGTATTTGCTACGTCGGGAGATAATTATCAGGCGGGACGCGCAGGTCTTGGCGTTCCAACATTTAAGAGCATGTCGGTTGGTATTCAGTTGAACTTCTAAAATAGAATAAGCAATGAAAAGATATATATGTGTATTTGCAGCCATCGCCTTCATGTCACTTTCTTTTGTGTCATGCAGCGACGAGGTGCTGGATCGTCCGCAGTTAACAAAATATACGGATGATACGTTTTGGAGAAATGAGAACGATATTCGTTTGTATTGCAATGAGTATTATCCGCAGTACTTTACCGGTTACAATGCGGCGTTCGGTGTTGTTTACACTCCTTTGAGGGGTTATTATATCAACGATGATTTGGCTACTCCGGGTACGCAAGACCCATTTCCAAGCACAACACCGGCTACTGTCGCTCAAGCTAATTCCCCGCTGCAAGGGGCCGATTGGCGTACGTGGTGGAATGGTGAAATGTGGAACTTCGCCTGGGTGCGCAAGTCTAATATCCTGCTGGAACGCTTGGACAGGGTGACGAAACCCAATCTTACGGACGAAGCTTACAAACACTGGACTTCCGTGGGTCGTTTCTTCCGCGCTTTTGAATATTACCGTTTGACGCTTTCCTTTGGCGATGTGCCTTATTATGATGCGCCGGTGGATGAAACTGATTTGACAAGTATGTATAAGGACCGTGATCCTCGTGGCGTAGTGATGGATGCTGTTTATGATGACCTGAAGTATGCCATAGAGAACTCGCGCGTTGCTGATGGTGATTTGACTGTTAATAAATATGTGATTGCCGGTTATACGGCCAACATTATGCTGTTTGAAGGCACTTGGCAGAAGTATCATAACATGGATGCCGATCGTGCAAGGAAGTATCTGGAATTAGCGGTTAGCGCTGCCGAGGTAGTTATGAATAGCGGTAAATACAGCTTCGCCAGGGACTTCCGTTCTTTGTTCGGATCTGAAGACTTGAAGGGACATCCGGAAGTTATTATGTACCGTAATTACACTGCAGGCCAAACGACGCACTGCCTGGCTTCTTATTCCAATGGCGTGGAATCACAAGATTTCGGTACGGGCAACCTGGCGCTCATCAAGTCGTTTATCTGCAACGATGGTTTGCCTTACCAGCAATCCGCTGTGCCCGGAGCAGATGATTTCAGTCTGGCAAGCCTGGCAAAGACTCGCGACCCACGCTTTGAATCCACTTTCTTTGACTTTATCAGCTATCCTGATCAGGGCGGTCTCAAGCCTATAACGATTACCCCTACTTTGCTTTACTCGCAAAAATTTACCAGTCGTGAAGGGGCTACCTATTATAATCGCAGCGGAGAGTTGCCCGACAAATACAAGTCGAGTACGAATACCAATGATGCGCCTTGCCTTCGTTTGGCGGAAGTGGCGCTGGCTTGGATTGAAGCAAAAGCGGCGCTGGCTGAATCTTATGGCGGTGCGGCTGTCACACAAGCGGATTTGGACAAGTCTGTTAATGCGATCCGCAGCCGGCCATTGGATCAGGTAGCCATAGATAAGGGTGTACAACAAACGAAGCCCTTACTGCTGGCTGCTCTACCCGACGACCCGGCTCGTGATGCTGATGTATCGCCTTTGATGTGGGAAATTCGCCGCGAACGCCGGATGGAGTTTGTGCATGAGTATTCCCGCTATCAAGACATCAGGCGCTGGAAGAAGATTGAGTATATGGACAACAACAAGTATCCCGATACGATGTTTGGTCCCTGGGTGAACATCTCTGCCGAACTGCCTACTTATTTGGCAAAAGCTTATGAAGGGGTATTGACGGTAAGAAAGGCGGATGGCGCTTTAGTTACCTATAACGGAAGCAACGCTGCGGATATGGTGGGCTTCTTCCGGGTGAACGGAGCGAAGGCGCGTAACGCCTTTGGGGATGAAGTGTATTTATCTCCCGTAGGTAAGAACGAAATTCAGTCTTATAAAGACAAGGGGTTCACTTTAACCCAAACGCCCGGATGGGAAAACAGATAAATTTATTCCGGTAAATCGGATAAACGCTATTTATATCGCCCGGTAAGAATGAAAATTTTTACCGGGCGATTTAATTCGCTCCCCCCTCCCCAAAGATGGGTAGTAGAAAGAACTTTTGCCTGGTCTGAATCCTTGCCTCCGTTCTAAAACACTTACTATGCCGGATAGATATCAAAACCCATACGTTTTATTCTTTCGACAATTATTGAAATTTCTTTTGACAATTGTATAAATCATTTTCGACAATTGTTTAATTTTCTTTTGACAATTGTCGAAAGTATAAAACGCAGGGGTTTTTGTTTTCATATATCACCATCTGCCCGGGAATACTCATGTATAGCATAAATATTTTCAAGCATAAAGTTTCGTTTACATTTATTTATTTAATTTTGCATCTGATAGTGAGGGAATTTTTATATAACTGAAAAACAATACATTTTATGGAAAACAACAATTTTGCAAATTCAAGAATCTTGAAAATTACCGTTTTTCTATTGCTCACCGGAATAGGAACCGTTTTCGCAAAAACCTATCCTCAAACGCCAACTCTTTCACTGTCAACGGCTGAACCGGTCGCCGGGCAACAAAGCCGGGTTACTGTCACGGGTGTCGTTACCGATACCAGAGGCGAGTCGGTTATCGGCGTGAATGTAGTAGAAAAAGGAACGGCTAACGGAATCGTAACGGACATGGATGGCAAATTCAGTTTGAACGTACCGTCCAACGCTACCCTCGTCATTTCCTATATCGGTTTTAGCACGCAGGAAGTAGCGGTAAACAATCGCACCGCCCTCACCATCGTACTGGCAGAAAACAGCCAGGCGCTCGAAGAAGTGGTAGTCGTAGGGTATGGAACGCAAAAGAAGGTGAACCTGACCGGCGCCGTTGACCAGGTCTCTTCCGAGGTGTTCGAAAAACGCCCCATTAACAACATCACGCAAGGATTGGTCGGCGCTATTCCCAACCTGAACATCAAGTTGCTCGACGGCAAGCCGACGCAATCGCCTTCGTACAATATCCGCGGGACTACGTCTATTGGACAGGGAGGTAACGCCCTGGTGCTGATTGACGGTGTGGAAGGCGACCCTCGCATGCTGAATCCGAATGACATTGAGAGCGTCTCCGTATTGAAAGACGCTGCCTCGGCCTCCATCTACGGAGCCCGTGCGGCTTTCGGCGTCGTGCTGATTACCACCAAATCGGCATCCCAAGGCAAAACCACAATAACTTACACGGCTAATTTCTCATCCAAGAGCCCCACGACAATTCCCGACCATATCACTGATTCGTATCCCTGGGCGCAGAATTTCAGCGACGCCTGGTCAAGATGGAACGACAACGGGAATACCCCTACGGCTGTCAACAAGACAATGTCGTTTTCGCCGGCTTATCTGGCCGAAATCAAGCGGAGATGGGAAGACCCTTCCCTGCCGCGGATAGAGGTGGATCCCAATACCGGCGCTTACGCGTATTATTACAGCACCGATTGGTACAAGGAATTGTACAAGGACAGTTTCTTTGCGCAGGATCACAACGTATCCGTTTCGGGCGGCAATGATATGGCCTCGTTTTATGTAACCGGGCGTTACAACGGCGAAGACGGCTTGTTCCGTTACAACACGGATAAATATTCGGCTTACAACCTTCGCGCCAAGGGGATGGTGCAGTTTACCCGTTGGCTGCAAGTGGAAAACAACACGGAATATTCGACGATGAGTTATCACCAGCCGGTGAATGTAGGCGAGGGCGACAACATTTGGCGTAACATAGCTGACGAAGGCAACCCGCTTTTGCCTTTGCTCAACCCCGACGGAACCCTCTCTTTCTCGTCAGCCTATACGGTAGGCGACATGTACCTGGGAAAAAGCGCCGCCGACCTCAGCCAGCACGTCTTCAAAAACAAAACGGGGGCGAAAGCCGAATTTTTCGATAAGAGCCTGACCCTCCGTGCAGACTTTTCCTACCAGAATACGGAATACGGCCACCAGCGCGTCCGCGTACAAGTGCCCTACAGCCGTTACGAAGGGGTGACAGGCTATACCGGCGCCAACACGAACGACCTGCAGGAACGCCGCTCAACAACGGCATACATAGCGACCAACGTATATGCCAATTATATCAAGTCCATTAACCAAACGCATAATTTCAATCTCCTGGCAGGATACAACTATGAGCAATCGGTCTATAAAAACGTCCAGATGCAACGCAACGGTATCGTGTACGAAGACGCCAAAGACATCAATCTCAGCCTGGGGGAAAACATCACCACTACCGGCGGTTATCGAAAATGGAGGATAGCCGGCGGCTTCTTCCGCGTGAATTACAATTTCAGGGAACGCTACCTTTTGGAAGTCAACGGACGCTACGACGGTTCTTCCAAGTTCCCCGACAGTCAGCAATGGGCTTTCTTCCCCTCGGTATCCGCCGGATGGCGGCTCTCCGAAGAATCCTTCTGGCATGTCGATCCCGGTGCGCTTTCCAACGTTAAACTCCGCGTTTCCTACGGCTCGCTGGGCAACGGGTCTATCGACCCCTATACTTTCAGCGAGAATTTCGTCATCAAACAGTCCGAACGTATCATCAACGGAACCCGTCCGCAACGGACTGTCCAGCCCGATGTAGTGCCCAACAGCCTGACCTGGGAAACCGCAACGACCGGAAACGCCGGCTTGGACATCAGCAGTTTGAACAGCCGGCTGAGTTTCTCGGGCGACTTCTACCGCCGCTGGACGAAAAACATGTACACTGTCGGACCGAGCGTTCCCGCCATTTTCGGGGCTACTGTGCCTAAGGGTAACTACGCTAATCTGGAAACCACCGGATGGGAAGTATCCATCAATTGGATGGATAAATTCCCGCTGGCGGGTAAACGGTTCGATTACAACATCCGTTTCACGGTGTCGGATTACAAGGCCATCATCACCCAGTATTACAACCCGGAAAAAAACCTGAGCGACTATTACGAAGGGCAGACGCTCGGGGAAATATGGGGGTACAGGGTAGAGGGCATATTCAGCTCGGATGAAGAAATCGCCAACTCGCCCTCCCAAAGCAATATTCTCAACCACAACACACGGAAAAACTACGTAGGCGACTTGAAGTTCAGGAATCTCGACGGCGATGACGTCATCTACCAGGGTTTGGACCGCGTAGGCGATTCGGGCGACAAGTCTATCATCGGCAACACGACGCCGCGTTATGTTTACGGCATCACGCTGGGAGCCGACTGGAACGGGTTTTTCCTTTCCTCGTTCTTCCAGGGAGTAATGAAACAACAATGGTATCCTTCAAGCGAATCTCCTTTCTGGGGGCAGTACAACCGTCCTTACAACGACTATCCGCGCTGGCAGGAAGACAAAATGTTCCGCCCCGAACTTCAGAATTTTGACGCTTACCTGCCGCTCTTAGTCGGTTATGTGGCGCAAAACGGCAATGGCATGCTCAGGCTGAAGAACGACCGTTACCTGCAAAACGTAGCTTATATCCGTTTGAAAAGCCTGAATGTGGGTTATACCCTCCCTAAGAAGATTGTAGCCAAAGTCGGCGCCAACGACATCAGGGTCTATGTTTCAGGTGAAAACCTGTGTACATGGTCGCCCATGTACAAACTGACAAGGGATATTGACGTCACCAGTATCTACGGGGCGGGAAGCGGCCAGACGGAACTCAACAGCGACTCGGCAGGCGGTTCCGGAGACGGATTCAATTATCCGATGTTGAAATCGGTTTCTTTCGGCTTAAGTGTTAACTTTTAAATCAGACAATCATGAAAAACAGAACCAATATAAGCAAATACCTGTTTGCCGGCTTGTGTATGGCCGTTTGTTTCACCGCCTGCGACCTGAGCGAGTTTCCCCAGGCTTCGGCTTCCAAAACGGCTGTCTTTGAATCGAAAAGCGGTTTGGAACTCTACACTAACTCTTTCTATGAGATGCTGCCTACTCCTTACGACGGCGTGTTTTTGATAGACGACAATTCCGATATTGTCGCCCGCAACGGAGTGGATACCCGGTTCCTGCCCAATGCGCTCAGTCCTGTCACCAGTTCGGGATGGACATGGACAGATCTTCGCAATATCAACTATTTTATTGAAAACTGCGAAAAAAGCGTTGTGCCCGAAAAGGAGCATTACCTGGGGTTAGCGCATTTCTTCCGCGCCTATTTCTATTTCGAAAAGGTAAAACGCTTTGGCGATGTGCCCTGGATTGACCACCCTATCGACGTGAGTGACGAAGCCACCCTTTACGGGCCGCGTACCGATCGCTTTGAAGTGATGGAACATGTATTGGCCGACCTCAATTACGCCATCGAACATATCACCCTGACTACCGACCCCTCGTGTACGCGCATCACGCAAAATGCAGTCAGGGCGTATAAAACCAGGGTATGCCTGTACGAAGCTTCCTTAAGGAAGTATCATATTGCTTACGGCAAGCAAAACACGGCCAATACCTGGTATCAGGAAGTGGTGAATACCGCCGACGCCATTACCGGCTTTTCGCTCCGTCAGGGCGCAAATGCCTATCGCGATATGTTTCTCCAGAAACAGCCTTACACCGATGAGACTATCCTTTGTGTAGCTTTAGACGCCGCCTTGCAAACCTACAGTTCAAGAAACCGGAAAACCGTCAGCCCCACCTACGGGAACCGTCCGGCTTTAACCCGCCGGTTCATCAATTCCTACCTTATGCTGGACGGGACTTCTTTTACGGATAATCCGGCGTATCGCACCACCCCGTTCACGGAAGAAGTGAAGAACCGCGACCTCCGTTTGCAGCAAACCATCCGCTCAGGAGACTATATGCGGACGGA
>JAISJX010000301.1 GCA_031261145.1 Tannerella sp. | reverse complement strand
ATATCTTTCCACGAAATCTTACAAAATGTGATTAACAACATCACAAAGATAAGGTAGGGCGTCAAAAATGAAAGATGGCTAATCCACCGGTACGTCAATGCCCCAACGGTCATGGCTATTGGCAGCATCCAATCTTTGATAAATTTCATAACTAACGGAGAAACGTCTTACGTCTCACCTTATTGTATCGGGGTTATATTTTACAAAGGCTTCGATCGCTTCATAGGATGCCAGTCCGAGGCGTTGATATAACTCGGCGGTTGCACGGTTGCGGTCTTCGGCGCGTTGCCAGAACAGCCGTTCGTCGTCTCCGAGGAACGGGGCGCTTTCGGCTTGCGACTGGTGTTTCAGAATTGCATTCCGTTTGAAACGAAGTTCTTCCGGGCTGATCGGCACGGCCATTTCGATATGATCCATTTCCCATTCCGCCCATGCGCCGCGATACATCCAGATGCGGCAGTTCTTCAGCCATTCTTCGTCTTTCAGCTCGTCGATGGCGGCCAGCGCTGCATCCAGACAAACCCGGTGCGTCCCGTGCGGATCGGCCAGGTCGCCGGCTACAAATATCTGATCCGGCTGGATATCACTGAGTAGCTTTTTGATAATCTCTGTATCCTTTACACTTAAATCGCCTTTTTTCACGGCGCCTGTTTCATAGAACGGCAGATCGAGGAAATGTATATTTTCGTCTTTCACACCGCTGTAGCGGCATGCTGTACGCGCTTCTTCGCGGCGGATCGTTCCTTTCATAAAGAGGACGCCACTTTTCTCCGGCTCGCCTTCCACCTTTTCGTGTTGCAGGAAATGAATGATTTCCCCGGCTTTGTCTTTCACCGTTTGATCGGATGTGTATTGGGAGCATACGTCGCGCACAAATTCGCAGTAACGAATCACTTCTTCGTCTCCGACGGCAATATTACCGGATGTCTGGTAAGCTACATGCACATCGTGGTTCTGGTCGCACAAACGGCGCAGCGTTCCGCCCATCGAAATCACGTCGTCGTCGGGGTGGGGACTGAATACAATCACTTTTTTCGGGTAAGGATTGGCGCGTTCCGGGCGATTGGCGTCGTCGGCGTTCGGCTTGCCACCCGGCCACCCGGTGATCGTGTGCTGTATGTCGTTGAAAATCTTTATATTTACATTGTAGGCCGAACCGTACAGGGCAAGGAGTTCGCCTAATTCGTGTTCGTTATAATCTTTGTTGGTCAATTTCAGGATCGGTTTGCCGGTCTGTTGGCATAACCATACGATAGCTCTACGTATCAGTTTATTATCCCATTCGCAACTGGATACTAACCAAGGATGGCTGATGCGAGTTAATTCACCGGCGGCTTGCAGGTCTATCACTATTTTTGTCTTGGCATGATTCTGCAAACAAGAGGCGGGGAAGGTGTATTTAAACGGTTCTTCCACCGTTTTCCGTATATCCCTTGCTTTGCTTTCGCCCCAAGCCAGCAGGAAGATATGCTTTGCTTTCAGGATGGATGACAGTCCCAATGTTATCACGCTGTTCGGCACATTATCAATGGAATGGAACAGGTGGGAGGCTTCTTTTCGCGAGTCGTTATCCAGGAAAACCAGATGCGTCTGCGTGCTGATGACGGAACCGGACGTATTGAAGGCGATACACCCGTAGTGTCCGATACCTAACATCAGGTAATCAATCCCACCGGCTGCATCTATCTGTTTTTCATATTGTTGGTAGAAGTCGTAGATGACGTCTGCTTTCATAAATCCGTCGGGATAATGGATGTTTCCGGGAGCAATATCCACATGATCCAAAAAGGCTTCTTTCAGGTGAGCCAGGCTACTGTTGGCGACGGTGGCCAGCGGGTAGAACTCATATACCAGAAAGACAACTACATTCTTAAAACTTAACTGTTCTTCTTTATGGATGCGAATCAATTCGGTGAGTACGTTACGGGGTGAACGGCCTCCCGGTATGCCCAGCACTAAGTTTTGTGAGCGGGCTTGCCTTTTTCGTATCTGGTCTGAAATCTCTTTCGCAACGGCTTTTGAACCGTCATCAACCGATTCGTAGATATAAGTCGGGATTTTCTCCAAACGGGTTAAAACCGAGCGTTCATACGCATTTTCCGGATCATAATACCTCTTCGGTATTCTTGTTAATGTAATTTTAGAACTTAAATTTGTCTTCATTATAATACATGTCTAATATCGGTACAAAGGTAAGACAAAATTTTATAAGGACAATCATTACCTCTTGTTTTTCATTCCAACAACTCGATATAATCCTCTTTTGTAACCGGATAATCGGGCGACATGAAGACGTCGAACAACCTGGATTTTTTCTGTTGCAGGGTGATAATCTTTTCTTCGATGGTTTCGGAGGTGATAAAACGGTAAACCATCACATTTTTCTCCTGCCCGATACGGTGGGAACGGCTGATGGCCTGCAGTTCGGCGGCGGGATTCCACCAGGGATCGATGATAAAGACATAGTCGGCTTCGGTCAGGTTCAGCCCTACGCCACCGGCTTTGAGGGATATGAAAAAACACTTTATTGAGTCTTGCGTCCGGAATTTTTCTATGGCCGCCTCCCGGTCTTTCGTTTGACCTGTAAGCCAGGCATAATCCCATTTCTGTTGGTCGAAATAATCGGCTAATAATTGCAGGTGCTTGACAAAGGACGAAAAGATGAGCACTTTGTGATTTTCCGCTTTCAGGTTCTCGAAATACATGATAATCTGTTCGAACTTATTTGAAATCCCCTGATAGCCGGGGTCGAACAATACCGGATGGCTGGCCAGAAAACGAAGATTGAGAAGCCCTTGTATGGCCAGGATGGATTGTCCCTGATCCCACAGCGGACAAGCTACCATACTGCTGCGCAAACGGTCTTTTTCAAGGTTATAAGCCCGTTTCTGGTCGTCGTCCATCTCGCAATAAACGTATTCTTCCGTCAGTTCGGGCAGTTCGGGCGCCACTTCCTTTTTGGTTCGCCGCAGGATATAGGGTTGAATCGTGCGGTGGAGCATCTCTTCCTTTTTCTTCACGTGCCGCTTGATGGGGTCGATATATCCTTTCCGGAAGAGGGTGAAGCTACCCAGAAGCCCTTCATTGATAATGTCGAACTGTGTCCAAAGGTCGGTAAGCGAATTTTCGATAGGCGTGCCGGTCAGACTTAATTTGTAGTGCGCCCTGATCCGTTTTATTGATTTATATATCTGTGAACGAGGATTTTTAACATACTGGCTTTCGTCCATAATCAGGTGATGAAACTCACAGTTGCTTATCATTTCGATGTCGTTCCGCAGGGTGCCATACGTTGTCAGTATCACGTCGTAGAGGGCGAAAACCTTATGTATATCATTTGTTTTTAGTCGATTGGCGCCGGAGTGAATATAGAACCGGAGATTAGGCGCAAATTTCACAATTTCGTTTCGCCAATTGTGCAATAACGAGGTCGGCATGATGATCAGCGAAGGTGGAATAGGGGAGTCCTCGGATTGTACGACGGGGGCAGGCGCTTCAAAAAGAGATAATTGACGGAGCGGCGTTTGTTTAATCATTCGTCTTTGCGTGGTAATATGTTCGAGCAAAGCGATGGCCTGAATCGTTTTTCCAAGTCCCATGTCATCGGCCAGACAACCGCCGCGATTGTTCTTGTAAAGATGGACAAGCCACTTGAAACCAGCCACTTGATAATTTCGTAAGGTGCAATTCATTCCGCTGGGAATATCGGTTGTATCCTCTTCCGCGGCCTCTTCTGCGCCGGACGTGGCGGTTGTGTTTTCCAGCAGGCTCACTAAATTTTGGTGCATCTTGTCCAAAATGATATTTTCCTTTTCCACTTTGCCGTAGAGCATTATCTCGTAGTGGCGGTCGAACCATTCGGCGGGCAATATGACAATCGTCTGATCGGGAAGGGTATATTCGCGCACGCCTTCCAGAATGTTCCGGCGGAACTTGATAAAAGGAATCTCGAAATCGCCGATTTTCACAGAGGCGCGGATGTCAAACCAGTCGTTTTGTTCATCGACTTTACTATTCAGGTTGATTTCGCCCATATAATAATTTTTCCCGGCGACAGATGGGTCAATCTCAATCTCTCCCAGATTAGCCGCATTCTTATTCAGCCAGTTAATCAGGTGGAAGACCGAATGGTCGGGCGTGAGCGAATGATTGTCCTGTATGATTCGGAAGCCGTTTCCGGTCGAATATTTCAACCCGTTTTTTTTCAGCTTCTTGACGATGCTTTGTTCCCACACCTTATCGCGATAAAACCATACGATGCCTGCCTGATCGTCTTCGTTTGTCAGGTAAACGTTTTTAAGATAGGGCTTTTCTATCGTAAATGAATGGTTGTCGTAGAGGAATTTCAGGATGAAGTAGGGGAGAAGGTTCAAATCGTATTCGATGGTTAAGAGAGCCTTTCGGGCGGGCGTTATCTCACTGATGTTCAACCCGTATGCCTGTGTGTTGTAATTTTTGACGCAGGGATAGATAAACTTGCTGATGTACTCGTTTCGACTGCCGGCCGGAACGGTAATAAATTCCTTTGTATAAAACGGGAGGAGTTTCTTACTGTCTATGTCGTTGAAATACAGCAAATGATTGTTTATAACCACGCTCGCCGGATTATTGGTTATTTCGATATGGCTTTTGCCTGTCAGGCTGATTTCCTTGCCGTCATAAAAGATACAGGTCTGATAGCGGATGTTGCCGTCGTCCTGCGTGTCGAACCGGAATACGGGGGAAGCCAAACCATTTTTAGTTTTCACTTTATCCCTGTCGTACAGCGCTTTTGTTTTGATGTTGTTACGGAAATACAGCGGAATATCCTCTTGGGAAATGATCCGGATTATCTCCTTATGATAACCGTCAATGCGTGGTTTGATATATTTTTGGATCGTCTCGTCCGTCACCTTCCGCAGGAAATCAGAGCCTTTTTTATC
>JAISJX010000384.1 GCA_031261145.1 Tannerella sp. | reverse complement strand
AATGTCGCCCCACACTTTCGACACCGTGTTGAAATGGGTCGGACTGCTTTGTTGGGTTTCTTGCGCCATAATCATTTTTTCAACGGAAAAAACTTTTTTCAAGGCATAAAGCACATCCGGTACTTTGGGTTGATTGACATCAAGGGAAACATCCGCAATATCCAAGCCTTCGGGGATGGCAAAACCCGCATCGGTTACCAACAATAAATCACCATGTCCCTGTTTGGACAAAATCCTGTCCAATTCTCTGTTTATGATACCTGCTTCTTTCATTTTTTTAATTTATTAAATTGTTATACAATATTATACATTATTAATCAATCGCTTTAACTGTTACAGACACCGGTCGAGTACTTGACAGCGGAACCCAAAGCGTCAGATTGCTGCTCGCTAATGTCTGAATAAAACCCGTTTTAAAATCGGTCACATTCACTTTTTTTCCATCAATCAGCAGTTTGATGTTTGGGTGATTCCAATTTTCGAGCACAAAAGCCATATTATGAATAGGTGCAGATTCGGAAGCCTGAACGGTAAACTGCAATGTTTCCCTGTTTTTTCCGGTAGTTTTACCTTCAATCAAATAGGCGCGTTGGTACTTGTCATATCCTTTATAATCATATCCCGCACTTTCCAATTTCACGGCAGGCGGATTGTTCCACGAGCGAGCCAAAGGCAGCAGTGTCTGTATCGGCTCGGTGGTCATTCCCATCATCTGGCGAACAAGGATGGTATTGTCGGTAAGGTATTCCACCTCTTGAATATCGCCGTTTATTCCTGTTATTGCTGCCGTTAATGAGGTATGCGAAGGTTTATCGGGACGGGTAGCATTTCTGCCGTCGCTCCTGATTTGCGATACGGGCCAATGATTCCAACAAGGGAAAGTAGAATAACCCTCTACCCATCCAAAATCAAATACTTTGGTAATCCGCTCGGAAGGAAAAATGGAGAAAGGTTTGTATTCTGCCTTGATATTGATCCTCTGGATCGGGTGATGGACCGGCTCGGTGAATTTTGCCGGTGCGCCCTTTTCCCATGAATAGGTCGCGATATGCCCTTCCATATCCGAAAACGAAATGGCATCCGGATTCAAGTTATCCTGCGGTTTCGTTCCGGGTTGGTTGAACAGAATGGTTTCTTGAAACTGATAACCATTGCCTCCGTCTTTTTTGAAATGGCCGGAATGTAAAATCTGTTTCCTTATGCCGACTCCATCGGGATAAATCGTCCAGTATTCGTCTGCCCAATCGCCCCAGCCTGTATCATCTTCGTACATGATTTGATGATGAATACCGGCCAACGCATACCGCCAGTGAATGACCACCCGCGCAGGTGTCGATTCAATAATGCGAACGTGAGAATAACGGCATTGTTTGTCGCCCATTACTTCGTAACATTCGCCGGATCCCCAATTTTCCAAACTCTGGTCGGTCATCCAGATATTATTTTCACTCACAATTGCCGGAATATAACCGGTTCCCCTCCAAAAAACATATTTCACCGGACTGTCGGGAAAACGCACCACTACATCGGCGTGGTCGCTCACTTTCCATAAGGCTTCCCATCCGGCGGTATAATGCAAACGGGTATAAAATGCGCCGAAAGGTCCCTGCGGAATATCGGCAGACGGCATTTGCGGTTTTTCCAATGCTTGTATGCCTGCTTTCCCGATGCTCGTCACTTGTTTTTGCAATGTTTTTGCATCGGGTATTTTATCGCTGATGTGTAATTCGTCTATTCTTCCGTTAAAACGCATCCATGATTTAACGGCGCGGCTGGTCGTGCGTTCCGTATAAGCCGGTGTATCCATGATTTGTGTTTTGCCGATTACCAACGGACAATCCGTACAAAAATCTATTTTTTCGGCAAAAGGTAGCGTTTTGACCAAGGCGCCGTTCAGAAATAACCGGATACCCTTGCCTTCCTCGTAAGTCAGGGCTACATGCGACCATTTCAACCATTCTGTCGATTCATCGCTGATGCAGGTTTTCGCTTCGCCGCCTGCATAAAAAGTTGCGACCAACTGCCCGTTGTGATTGATGCCGAAGATAAACCCTTGGTTTTGCTCATTCTGCTGATTGACAATGGCAGAAACATTAAAAGAGTAGTCCAAAGGCGCTACCCATGCTTCCACAAAAAGTGTTTTCGGGACAATATCTATCCCTTTTTCTTCCCAATCGGAAGTATAACCATCGAAGACGGCGGCATTACCCACTACGCCCGAAGCAGTTATTACATTTTTGACTGTGCCCGTTGCTTGTGCCGTATTCTCAAAGTTCCAACTTTTAGAAATTTGGGCGGAAAAACTAAGGCTAATGCTCAAAAACAGAGCTGATAATATTATTTTCTTATTCATAGGAATTTAATTTTTTTTGTATTTAACTTCATAATAAAACGGTATTTAGTTAATCGGGCAAAAATTTCAGTCTTTCTTCCGATGCGTCCGATGTCAAATGTTCGCCCATCTTTTTATCAAAACTGATTTTAAAAATAAAGGCAAATTCGCAGGGGCGTATCTTTGGAAATGACAAAATCAAACCTTCATTTGTTTGTTGCCATTTAATTTGTTCATCCGAGCCTAACATCACAATACTTTGTATTTTGGCATCGGCAATCACTTCTTTTGTTAGTGATTTAATCACAATGGTTGTGTCACTCCAGTTCAATGCAATTGCATAAAAATCAGCGTCTTTGGTGGTAAAGCGAATATCCTGGGCATTGTATTGCGCTGCGGTATAGTCGGTATGCGCACCTGCAATGCTCTTGGTTTCGCCTTCGCCAAACTTTTTCCACGGGCGAGTGCCATAGATAGCTTCGCCGTTTGTTTTCAACCATTTACCTATTGCCAAAAGGATATAGGTTTGTTCTTCGGTAATTGTTCCATCGGCTCTTGGACCGACATTCAGCAGCAGATTGCCGTTTTTGCTGACGATATCCACCAAATCGTGTACTAATTGTTTGGGCGTTTTATTTTCTTCATCCTCCACATAATGCCAAGCTTTTTTTCCGATGGAGGTATCCGTTTGCCACGGATATTTCATCAATTTGTCCGATTTACCCCGTTCCAAATCCCATACTAATACATTTACCGGAAAGCCATATTTGGCATTCACCACCACTTGTTCGTTCCAATCCAAGGCGCAGTTGTAGTAATAAGCCATAAATCG
>JAISJX010000219.1 GCA_031261145.1 Tannerella sp. | reverse complement strand
AAAGTCAACAGTCCATTCCCCTTGCCGAGTCCAGAAATCTTCATCCAACCGCCCGTCTATTACAGGCGTTTGCGTCGTTTTCGTAATGGTATAAGCCCGTTTGTAGGCTTGCTCAAACGTAAGTTCAGACTCTTGCTGCGCATAACACAACAAACTTGATAAACAAAAAAACAAGATGGCAATGTGCCGGACAATCTTCATGATGTAATCTCAATTTTCAATTTTTTCTGCCATTTCCATGCCGAGATAAGCGTATCTTCGACAGATTCTTTAGCTGTCCAACCCAACACTTTATTTGCACGAGTGGGGTCGGCCCATACTTTTTCGATATCTCCTTCGCGGCGACCCACGATTTTATGGGGCGCTTTTACGCCGGTGCTTTTCTCAAAAGCATTAATCAGTTCGAGCACGGACACGCCGCGACCGGTTCCTAAATTGAACACTTCAATAGCCTCGTCCGACTTGTTTTCCAACATCCTGTCCATCGCAATCACGTGCGCCTTGGCCAGATCAACAACATGGATATAATCGCGGATACAAGAGCCGTCGGGCGTATCGTAATCATTGCCGAATACGCTCAGTTCCGGACGAATCCCGGCAGCGGTTTGCGTCAGGAAAGGCACTAAATTCTGCGGCACGCCGATGGGCAATTCACCGATTTCCGCACTCGGATGTGCGCCTGTCGGATTGAAATAGCGCAACAGGATGCTTTTGAACGGCGCTCCGGCATGTATCGTGTCGCGGATAATTTCTTCGTTTATCTGTTTGGTGTTTCCGTACGGAGACGTCGCCGGTTTGATGGGTGCGTCTTCGGTCACGGGAAGGATGTCCGGTTGTCCGTAAACCGTACAGGAAGAAGAGAATACAATTCCCTCTATCCCAAATTCAGGCATAAGTTCCAACAGATTGATAAGCGTCACAATATTATTACGGTAATATTTCAAGGGTTGTTGTACGGATTCGCCAACAGCCTTACTGGCCGCAAAATGTATAATACCTTTGATGCCGCCTTGTGCTGTGAGCAAGCGTTCCAAACCCGCTTTGTCATTACAATCCAATTTCTCAAATACCGGACGGATACCGGTTATCTTCTCAATTCCGTCAAGCACTTTTATGGACGAATTGGACAAGTTATCGACAATGACAACCTCATACCCTGCATTTTGAAGTTCAACCACGGTATGTGAACCGATATATCCCGTTCCGCCCGTAACTAAAATTTTCTTACCCATAATATCATTATTTTAATAAGTATAAACCCTATACAATTCCCGAAAATCCCATAAATGCCATCGCTAATAATCCCGCAACAATCAAGGCGATCGGCGTACCTTTAATGCCGTCCGGAAGTTGCGTCATCTCTAACTGTTCCCGTATGAAGGCAAAGATAACCAATGCCAGTGCGTACCCGATAGCGGTAGAAATAGCGAAAACAACCGATTTCAACAGCGTATAATCCCGTTGAACCACTAATATCGCTACACCCAAAATCACACAGTTCGTGGTGATTAAAGGTAGAAAGACGCCTAACGCCTGATATAGCGAAGGCGAGATTTTTTTCAGCACAATCTCCACCATCTGCACCAGCAATGCGATCACTAAGATGAAAAAAATCGTTTGCAGGTATTCCAGATGGAATGCATCCAGTATATATTTCTGTATCAAATAGGCAACAATGGTCGCAATGGTCAGTACAAACGTCACGGCAGCGCTCATCCCAACCGCCGTTTCGACTTTTTTAGACACACCAAAGAATGGGCAGATGCCTAAAAACTGCGACAGGACGATATTGTTTACAAAAATAGCCGCTATAAAAATAATAAGATATTCCATATATTTACTTATTTATCATTCATACTTTTCCCTTATTTCGACTTGTTGAGTTTGCCCACAATCGCCGTCAGATAACCCAACGCAATAAATGCGCCCGGCGACAAAACGAAAAACAGCGCCCCGTATTCTTCCGGGAAAACGCTCGTACCAAACACTTTCCCTACGCCGATAAATTCGCGGACACAGCCCAACACAGTGAGCGCCAGTGTGAAACCAAGTCCGACGCCAACGCCGTCAAATGCCGACGGTATAATGCCGTTTTTAGCCGCAAACGATTCTGCACGTCCTAACACGATGCAATTCACCACAATAAGCGGAATATAAATTCCCAAAACCTCGTATAACCCCGGCGTATATGCCTGCATACACATCTGAACAACCGTCGAAAACGTCGCAATAACCACGATAAATGCAGGAATGCGTACCTGATCGGGGATAATGTTCTTCATGGACGAAATCACCATGTTCGAGCAAATCAGCACAAACGTCGTAGCCAGTCCCATTCCCATTCCGCCGGTAGCCGACGAGGTGGTTCCCAATGTCGGGCAAAGCCCCAACATCAGTACAAATGACGGATTTTCCTTGAGGATACCGTTGGTTAATATTCTTAGATTCTTGTTCATAATCAATTCTCCTGTGTTTTAACATTCTCGTCCGACGGCGAAGCGTCGTTATCTGCCGCTTTACTGGCGCCGCTGTCGGCGTCTGTTCCCCTGTAGGCGCTGTATGCACGATTGATCGCATCCAGAAAGGCGCGGCTCGAAACAGTCGCCGCCGTAATTGCATCCACATCGCCGCCGTCTTTTGAAACAGTCAGATTCCCAGCCGCTAACGAACGTCCTAACACGCTCCGTTTGTTTTTTTCGGAGCGAAACCAGTCCTGCATTTTTGAACCCAAGCCGGGCGTTTCGCTGTGTTGGATAACGGAATAATCGATTATTTTCCCATCGGCGTCAAACCCGACAATGATTCGGATTTCTCCGGCATATCCTTTTTTGGTCGAACTTTCGACTGCCACGCCGACCGTTTTTCCATCTTTCTTTGCCGGATAAATGATCAGGGAATCGCCGTCGCTCGTGACATTTCTGTACGCTTCCTGCACCGGATTATTATCAAATTCAGGCGTTACCACACTGACAGCCTCTTTCAGAAGCTGTACATTATTCGCCAGAATCGGTTCTGCCGTAAGTTGATTCACACTTGCTAATATGCCGCCTGCACCTGCCGCAATAAACGTCAGCACGAGGAGCATATTCGGTAAACTGGATGATAATTTCTTCATGACTGTCTCTCTTATTTTCCCCCAAAATGCTTGGGTTTAACATAGTTATTAATAGCTGGCGTCAAGGCGTTCATTATCAGGATAGCAAATGACATTCCCTCCGGATACGCACTGTACCGGCGGATAATCACCGTCAGTACGCCGATTCCTATTCCATAGATGACCATCCCCTTTTTTGTCATCGGAGACGTCACATAATCCGTCGCCATAAAAATAGCGCCCAGAAACAATCCGCCCGACATGGTTAGTATCAACGGGTTATCAAATTTAGCCGCCTCGCTTAGTGTGTCGAAGTCTTGGATAAATGACAGTGATGGATTGGTTAAAATGACTTGTATCATATCCGTAGCATAAAAAATACCGGCAAACACTGCGACCGTTCCGATAATCGCCACCGGAATATGCCATGTAATGATTTTTTTGTACAACAGGTAACCGAATCCGATGAGTAACGCTAACTCGCTGACCTCTCCAAAACTACCGCCTGTTTGACCGATAAATGCGTCCCCTGCGGACAAGATTTCGGTAGCATGGTTTTTCACTAACGAAAGGATCGTTGCGCCGGTTTCGGCATCCATATAAGACAGCGGGAAGACGCCCGGCACAGGCCAAGTCGTCATCTGTGCCGGAAACGAGATTAGCAGGAACACACGCCCCGCAATCGCCGGATTGAATATATTCTTCCCTAAACCGCCAAACGTCATCTTGGCGACCCCGATTGCAAAAATAGCGCCCACAATCACAATCCAGAACGGGATATTGGACGGCAGGTTAAACGCCAGCAAGACCCCTGTCAAGATGTCCGAACCGTCCAGTATCTCCGGTTTTTTCTTAAACAGAAACTTTTGAATCAAAAAACTGCACAAAAGGCACGTAACCACAGATATGACAGTCGTAATCAGCGCTCCCAACCCAAAGAAATAGAGCGAAACGAGAAAGGTGGGAACCAGCGCAATCAGTACCCCGTACATGTTTTTGCTGATACTGTCGCCACTGTGAATATGAGGTGAAGGTGATATAATAACTTGATTTTCCATATTTTGCTCTTTATTTTGATTTACGGGCATTGATGAGGCCCATCACTTTTCCTTTACCTGAACGAATATAATCTAACAGCGGGCGATTGGCCGGACAAGTGTAGCTGCATGAACCACATTCGATACAGTCGGCGATATAATTGCGCTCCGCCAAATCCCATTTGGCAAACTCCGTCGTTGTCATCAGATACGTCGGATTCAAGCCCATCGGACAGACTGTCACGCACTTGGCGCAACGGATGCAATCATACACAGGTTTGCGCTCAGCGTCTTTTTGCGGAATAAGCAGGATACCCGAACTCCCTTTGGTTATTGGGATGTCCGTGCTTATCAACGCTTTTCCCATCATCGGGCCGCCGCCGATAATTTTCCCCGTCGCTTCGGGAAGACCACCCGCCGCTTCCACTAATTCGCGAACAGGCGTACCGATGCGTACCAGAAAGTTTGACGGCTTGGCGACCGCTTTGCCGGTGACCGTTACAATGCGCTCAATCAACGGTTTGTTTTTCTGTACCGCCTCATAAACAGCATATACTGTGCCGACATTCTGAACAACTGCGCCTACCGATATCGGAAGCGCCCCGCTCTTCACCTGTTTGCCTGCGATAGCATCAATCAGTTGTTTCTCACCTCCTTGTGGATACTGCACTTTCAAGGGCATCACTTCAATTCCTTGGTATCCGGCAGCCAACTTCGTAAGGTGGGCAATCGCATCCGGTTTATTATTTTCAATGCCGATAACCGCCTTGTTCACCTGAATCGCTTTCATCAGGATTGTAACGCCCGTCAGGATTTGTTCTCCTTTTTCCAGCATCAGCGAATGGTCGGACGTAAGCGACGGCTCACATTCCACTCCGTTGATAATCAATATTTCCGCTTTGTTACCCGGAGGCGGCGACAGTTTGACCTGCGTAGGGAAAGTAGCCCCGCCCATGCCAACGACACCGGCTGCCGCAACCTTGTCAATAATCTCTTTGGCAGACAGTTCGCATTCTTTTTTCAGCTTCTCGCTACGGTCAATCGAATTTTCCCATTCGTCCCCCTCAACATCAATAAAAATCGCCGGGCGTTGTCTGCCGCTTGCGTCAATCGCTTGATCAATCTTACTGACAGTTCCTGAAACGGAAGAATGGATATTCGCAGATATAAATCCTCCGGCTTTGGCAAGCAAAGTCCCCACCTTTACACTATCACCCTTCCGGACAACCGCTTCCGCCGGTGCACCGATATGCTGGCTCAGTGGAATAACGACTTGTTTGGGTATGGCGAGGACAGAAACAGACTGATTTGCAGACCACTTATTTTCCGGCGGATGAATACCGCCGATTCGGAAGGTTTTCAGCATATATTTAATGAATTAAGCATTATCAATGGATGTTATTTTCTTGGGCGGAAAATTCAGCTCGTGAATCGCACCCGTCGGACAAACCGATACACATTTACGGCATAAACGGCATTTCGTGTCATCAATATAAGCCAGATTGTTTGTCACCGTAAGCGCCTCAAACGCACATTCTTTGGGACATTTATTACATCCAATGCAAGCATTGGCGCACGCTTTCCTCGCAACACCGCCTTTATCCTTGTTCATACAGGAAACAAAAATCCGCCGTGATTTGGGACCTTTTTTCCGGAGTTCGATAAGTCCTTTTGGACAAGCCTTTACACAAGCGCCACACGACGTACATTTCGCTTCATCAACTTCCGCAATTTGGGTTACCGGATTGATATGGATGGCATCGAACGTACATGCCCTGACGCAGTCCCCATAGCCAAAGCATCCAAACGCACAGCCCGTTTCGCCGCCATAAAGCGAAGCGACAATCGAGCAATTCTTCGCACCCTCATATTTATTCAGGCGGGGACGCGCCTCACAAGTTCCATTACATCGCACGACAGCGACTTTGGATTCACTGGCGGCGGCTTCTTTTCCTAAAATAGCGGCGACCTGACTCATCACCTGAGCGCCTCCGACCGGACAGAGTAAGTTGTCCAAAGAATCTGCTTTTACACAAGCGCTTGCAAAACCACTACACCCCGGATACCCACATCCGCCACAATTAGCGCCCGGCAAAACTTCCTGGACATACGCGATGCGCGGATCTTCTTTCACTTCGAATTTCCGAGCCGCCGCATATAAAATAACCGCTCCGACAGTGCCGATAGCACCCAATGATATAATGGCTAATATCATATATTTAATTGATTTTCAATAACGTAAAAACGAATTTTTTCTTCAGCTTATTAC
>JAISJX010000472.1 GCA_031261145.1 Tannerella sp. | reverse complement strand
CGAATCCGGTAGCGGCATTAATAAAGACGCTTGCCGACCAGTTTTTCCACGATACCATATTATTCCATCCGAACGTCCATTTGGGACTCCCTTGTCCCATTTCAACCATATCATCTCCTGAAGGATTGTTGGTCAGGCTTCCATCAGCTTTTTCATACAGATTGGCGCCGTTGTCGTCAAAGCTTTTCCATTTATACAGATAGAAGGTGTTGATAGGATACCCCGGTTTCATGATTTGCGAATAGCCTCCAAATGTTGATGTTGCCCAATTAGCGGTAAGAATAAAATCCTCGCCTGCCAGATCTACGACTTCATTCTTTATATGCGTAGCGGTCAGGGTGGTTTCCCAAGAAAAATCATTGCTCTGAACCGGAATGGCATTAACGGAAAAATCAATACCCGAATTTTTCACTTCTCCCTGATTTACCCAAAAAGTGCCGCCGGCGTTGTAACCCGGTACTGTTTTCTGAAACAGCAGACCTTTGGAATTTTTCTGGTACCAATCGAGGGTTACATTCACTTTGCCGGACAACAAGCTGAAGTCCACACCGGCATCGTACTGGTAGGTTTTTTCCCAACTCAAATCGGGCGTGGCGAATGTGAAACCCCAATAACCGGTGTAGGCGGTTGATGTGCCCCAACCATAAGTGTTCGTGCTCAGCATACCCAGCGTACTGTAACGGGTGATATCCTGATTACCGGTAACGCCGTAACTGGTGCGTAGTTTTAATTGCTGAAAGATATTCTGATCCTCCATAAAACCTTCTTTGGCGACATCCCATGCTACCGAACCTGAAGGGAAATAGCCCCATTTATTATCCCCTTGGAATTTGGAAGCGCCGTCTGCCCGGAATGTACCGGTCAGCATATAACGTCCCTTGTAGCTGTAAAACAGCCTGCCGACACCCGAAGCAATGGATTCAGCCGAATAGGAATTGCTTTCTCCCCGCGTGGCGGCATTACCGACATTCCAGTAACCGACTATTTCGTTTGCCAAATTCGTACCGGTTATACCCATTTGTCTTTGTTCAGTATTACTGATTTCCCATACGGCAGTGGCAGTTATTTTATGATCGCCAAAACTTTTTTGGTAGGTCAGGTTATTGGTGTTTTGTAAATACAAAACCAATGTGCTTGAATTTGCCATACTGTTGATCACTCCCGGTCCAGCCAAATTTGAAGTAAAAGAATAGGTGGGACCATAAGAATAGTTCGTCCCGCCTTGTACGGACAGGGTAAGTCCATCCATGACCTTAAAGAGTAAATTGACATTGCCATTCAGGTTGTGATTGTAACTATCGCTATAATTGACTATTCCGATGCCATACGGATTGTTTGCCGGGGCATTATTATAAGGATCTTTATTGTACACGCCGGTTTGTTCGTTCTTCAATTCCATGGTAGGTGAATAACCCAAGGCTGTCATTAGGTTAATGCCGCCACTATTGTGGGATTTTATAATGTTAGCATTGAGTTTGGTGGAAATAGAGAACCAGTTGGTAACATCCGTATCCAAGTTTACACGAAATTGATACCTCTGGCGTTTGGAAAGAATGGTAATGGCTTCTTCATCCAACACATTTCCGGACACCATGTATCTGTTTTTCGCATTGCCGCCGGAAACACTCAACTTGTAATCCTGATTAAAGCCTGTTTGTGTGACCAAGTCCATATAATCAATGCCTTTTGTTCCATTTTTATAGGCTTCCATATCAGCTGCAGAAATGGTGATGTTGCCCTTAATGTCGTTCAGTGCCGTGGCATATTCGTAGGCATTCATCAAATCATAGCCTTTTCGCAACTTGTTCCACTCGAACGAAGCATCGAACGAGATTTGCGGCTTTCCTTCCACGCCTCCCCGCGTGGTAACCAATATCACGCCGTTAGCGCCGCGTGAACCGTAAATTGCCGTAGCGGAGGCATCTTTCAACACTTCAAGAGACTGAATGTCATTCGGATTTATACCAGGCAATCCGGTGTTGCTGACAATTCCATCCACAACATACAACGGATCGCTGCTTTTGTTGATAGAAGTCGTACCGCGGATACGCACTTTATACGACCCTCCAAGCAGACCGGACGATGCAGTCACTTCCACTCCGGCAATACGTCCTTGCAGGATGTCTGTCACACGCTTCACCGGCTGGTCTTTGAATTGCTTGGCAGCAACAGAGGATACAGAACCGGTCAGGTCGCTCTTCTTTACCGTACCGTAACCGATAACGACGACTTCATCCAATCCGAGTACATCTTCTTTCAGGGTGATACTCAGGCTTGTTTGGTTTCCAACGGGAATTTCCTGCGTAAGATACCCGAGATAGCTCACTTGCAGGACTGCATTGTCAGGGACATTCAAATTGAATTTCCCATTTACATCGGTTGCCAAACCCTTGGCTGTCCCTTTAACGACTACGCTTGCCCCGATAACGGCTTCGCCTTTATTGTCGAAGACGGTTCCGGTGATTCTCTTATTATCCGATTGCTGTATGCCATCGGGACGTTTCATCAACAGAATACTGTTTCCTTCCATCAGGTAAACAATATCCGTTTGATTGAAAACGGTAGCTAAAACGTCTTTGACTGCTTTGTTTTCGGCTGTCAAGGTCGTTTTTTGGTTAACATCAATTTCTGTCGGATTGTAAACAAACAGGTAATCGGTTTGTTTTTCGATTTCGCGCAACACCTCTTTGAGGCTGGTATTCCGAGCCGAAATCTTGACTTTGGAGTTTTGGGAATAGGTTCCCGCAGCAAACAAATTTAATCCGCAAAATACAAGGAGAAATGCTGTGATTCTCATTTTTCGTGAAATTTTTTTGATAATTAATTTATAATTCATATTTTTGTAAAATAAAACGAGGTTAATACTAACTTTAGGTGGATAAATAATTATTTATCCCTACATTTTTTGACTTTGTTGACCGGAGAGTGTTGCACCACTTTCCGGTTTTTTGTTTTTTTATTTCATCTATTCCATAGGCATTGTA
>JAISJX010000471.1 GCA_031261145.1 Tannerella sp. | reverse complement strand
CATAAAAAAAGAATCCCGGTCAAAGCGATCAACCGGAATCCATTACAAAAGTATTTTATATTTTCGACTTCTCCAAATTTTCATCAATGCTTTAAAACATAAAAATCAGAGAAACGCTATAAAAGCGCCTGTAAATCCGTCTCAAATGTATTCATATCTTCCACCCGTTTCACCAGACTGCCTTTGCGGTCGATCAGGAAAATCACGGGCAGTTGCCGTATATTATAGGTTGCAGCCAATTGCGAATAGACTGATTGCGGATCGCGCACACAGTCCCAAGGCATATTGGAGGCCACATTCTTCCAGAGATGCAAATCGCTGTCCAACGAAATCTGATAGACTTCCAACCCTTTCTCGTGATACTTCGTGTAAGCCGTATTTAATATCTGGTTCAATTCCAGAGACCACTCCATCTGATACGCTGTGAAATTAAGGATGACCACCTTGTCTTTCGACACCTCGGATAGTTTAATTTTATTCCCCATCACATCCGGCAGTTCAATATCCAAATAATCAACTTCTTTCGTAGCAATGTTATCCCAATCAATCCCCCGTTCGCTCCGAAGCGCTTTCAAGGATTGGATTGCCAGGTTATACAGATGTTTAGCGCGGGGACTTTCCGGATAAAAATGGTTATAACTCGTAGCCACCGCTCCATACGCCCGCGAATCGCTCTTATCATACAAATCGAAAAACAACATCCCGCTGACCTGTTGGAAAAGGGCGAAATAAGAGGCTGTCGATCCCGGTTTTGTATAGATGTACTTCTTAGCTACCGTTTTATATTCCTCAATAGCGTCTAATGCGCAACGTTGATAACTGCTATCGGATATAATTCCTCCATCGAAATCTTTACGCAAACGGGTAAGCGCCTGATTCGCATCCAATTGAGCCAGCGTTATTTCTTTGATGGCGAGACCGTTCTCAGAGCCTTCCATCGTGTAGGATGTGGCAAAAGTGCCGGCATCAGCTACAATCGAAATGGTTTCGGTCGAATCAATGGCAAAATTAATGTGCTGCTGATTCAAACGCAAACGATAAAAATCGGGATACTCGGGCGACGGCTTCTTGAAAGCAAACTTCCCGGAAGCATTCAACTTTATCGAATCCATCAGAACGACGGACGAAAGCCCTACATTTTCCAGATACATCGTTTGACCATCAGCTTCAGCAACTACGCCTTTTACCTCAAACTCCGGTGATTGCTTACAAGCAATCATCATACAAACACCCAATGCCACCAATAACAGATGGCTTAATTTCTTTTTCATAATATAAATAATGTATATATTTCATATAACGGATGCAAATATACGGTATTTTAGATTGTATAAAAAAAAATATTCAATACTTTTGCAGTCATGATCAAAGAAAATATTATTTCTATCTTAGAACAGGAAGCCGAATCCGTGCGAAATATACCGGTTACGGATGATTACGAAAAGGCTGTAGAGCTGATTACTAAACATGTACATCAGCTTGGCGGCACATTAATTATTAGTGGCATGGGAAAAGCCGGACAAATCGCCATGAATATCGCAACGACATTCAGTTCGACGGGAACGCCCGCTTTTTTTCTGCATCCGAGCGAAGCGCAACATGGCGATTTGGGCATCATACGCAAAAACGATATTATGCTGCTAATATCCAATTCCGGGATGACGCGCGAATTGGTGGAGTTAGTCCAGTTGGCGCGCGGATTGGTGGAGGATATGCAATATATCGTGATAACATCCAAACCCAACAGCCCGTTGGCAAAAGAGGCGGCCGTTTGCTTGCAGACCGGAGCGCCGAAAGAAGTCTGCCCGCTGGGATTAACCCCGACAACCTCTACAACCATCATGACCGTGATTGGGGATATACTGGTAGTCAGCGTAATGAAAGAGATTGGCTTTAACAGCGCCGATTATGCGCGGCGGCATCATGGCGGGTATCTGGGGTCAAAAAGTCGTCAACAATCCAAAAAAGAAGAGACAAAAAAATGAGAAAGGTCATTGGAATCGGCGAAACGATTTTGGATATTGTTTTCCAAAACGACCGGCCTTCGGCGGCAGTACCCGGAGGCTCGGCGTTCAACGGATTGGTTTCGTTGAGCCGGCTGGGCGTGCCCGTCTCTTTCATCAGCGAAATCGCGAAAGACCATGTCGGTAAAATTATCACGAACTTCATGCAGGAAAATGGCATGACGACGGACTGCATTGATTTCTTTCAGGGCGGAGGAAGCCCGGTTTCCCTTGCTTTTTTAAATGACACGAATGACGCCGAATATATTTTTTATTCCAATTATCCCGAACGGCGGTTAGATGTTTCGTTTCCGATCATCAACCAGGATGATATTGTTGTTTTCGGCTCGTTTTATGCTTTGAACCCGGTGTTTCACGATCGGATAATGGAATTACTGGAATATGCACGGGAACGGAAAGCGATTATTTACTACGATCCGAATTTCAGGAAAGCTCATGCACACGAAGCGATCCGTGTCCGCGCGATGGTGATGGATAATTATGAATTTGCGAATATCGTTCGGGGTTCGGACGAAGATTTTCTGAATTTATACGGCAAAACGGATATGGATAAGGTCTATCATGACGAAGTCCGGTTTTATTGTAAAAACCTGATTACGACGCATGGCGCGAATGGCGTAAATCTGTTTACCGAAACGTTTCAGAAGCATTACGACGTCAAACCGGTGAAGCCCGTATCGACCATCGGCGCCGGAGATAATTTCAACGCAGGTGTCATTTACGGATTAATCAAATACGGCATCGGATATTATGACCTGCCGAAACTAAACGAATTGACTTGGGAGAAAATCATCCGCTGCGGAACAGACCTCTCCTCCGAAGTGTGCATGAATTATTACAATTATATCTCACCGGAGTTTGCGGCAACGTACAAGTGACACATTTTTTTTCCTGTTCCATTTTCTGTATAAATTAATATTTCAATGCCTGCATTTTCTCTTGCGTAGATAATCGCAATCTTGGTTCCTCCAATATCAATGCCCAATAATTTTCTTTCCATATTATTCCTGTTTTTTATTTGTCATTTCAAACTCTAATAATCCGCCGTTCTTGATATCCTCGTAGCTGATGGTTGGTTGGGTGACAAGTTGTCCGTTTAATTTGATGGTTTTGACATACTTATTCGCTTTTGACAAGTTGTTTGCCTTTACTTCAAAAACCTTTCCG
>JAISJX010000467.1 GCA_031261145.1 Tannerella sp. | reverse complement strand
TTTACGGCGACCGCACCATGCTTGCCATCGTAGTGCGCAATCTCCTGACAAATGCGGTGAAATTTACTCCGGCAGGGGGAGAGATTGCTTTAAAAGTCGTAAGTCATAAGTCGAAAGTCATGACTAAAGGACTTACGACTTATGACTTACCACTTACGACTGTAACCATTTCCGACAACGGTATCGGGATGAGCGCCGAAACGCTGCAAAACCTGTTCAAAATCGACAAACAAACTTCGCGCACCGGCACATCTGGCGAACAGGGCAGCGGTCTGGGACTAATTGTATGCAAGGAATTGGTGGAGAAAAACGGCGGGACACTTACCGTCGAAAGCACGGAAGGCAAAGGGAGCACGTTCCGGTTTACCGTCGTCAAAGAGAATCAGGAATTATGATTTTTTTTGAGCGCTATACTTCTATCCCTGTACGTTGAATTTCATCAAGAAATCCGGCGTAATCGGTGTCACGGGCGATGACATGTGGCTCAATGCGGTCGTCAATATGGTTACTCAACTGCCAAAGCAAAGTAGTTCCTTTCCAGTAGTCGTCATCGTCAATGTGGTTTACCACCATTGCAATGTCAATATCGCTGTACTCACGTGGCGTACCTTTGGCATACGAACCAAAGAGCCAACATTGGTCGATTTTTACAGGAAATCTATCAATAACTAATTTTTTATATGCTTTCGCTTTATCTATGATATCCGCTCTTTTGTCCATTGGAGTAATGCTTTTGTATTGATAATTAACTCTGCTGAATAAGAAGGAGTAAGTCTTCTCAATTTTCTATCACTTGATGGCACATAAAACCAACATACAAATACCGCTTTTCGCGAAGCATGGAGTCCGCAGTTTCGATATCGTAATCGGCTAAATCAACCCAATATTTCACTTTTTCATCGTTTATCATAACTGATATTATTACTTTAGAACGCACAAAGATACGAAAGTTTATGTTATTTATTGTCTGAATCGTTGATTTTCGTATGATTTATTTTGATTGCCATGATTTTTTTAGCACGCTGATAACGCAGATTTTACGGATTTACGCAGATTTAATCCTGCTCATCTTGTAAATCTTGTGAGAAATCGTGGTTCAGACAAAAAGGGACTGCGGAGCCTGTTCTGTAAGGATCTCGTAGTGACGACGCTCGCGCCGCCTTCGGGTTGACACCGAAAAAAAGGGCAAAAGAAAAGCGGTGACGCGGTTGGAAAACCGGGGAAAAAGATTTAATTTTGCACAATGATGTACAATGATGAAAAATATAAAGGCGAATATCGTATTCCATCGGCACGGACGGCGTGGCATGATTACAGTGGCGGCGCCTGTTTCATTACCGTTTGCACAAATAACCGGGAACATTCTTTTAATTGATAATAAAATAAATTACGATGGAAATAGAAGGAAAGCAAGTCAATTTATACAAATTGAGCAATAACAATGGCGTGTTTGCGCAATTCACCAACTACGGCGGACGGTGGGTATCTATGTGGGCGCCGGATGCAAACGGGAAATTAGACGACGTTTTGTTGGGTTTCGATCCCATCGAAGGCTATCTGAACGCTGCCGAAAAATACCACGGTGCGATTACCGGCCGGGTGTGCGGACGGATAAGCAGGGGCGTTTTTGAACTGGACGGGCGGACGTACCGTTTAGCGAATAATGATTCGTTCGGTTCGCCGGTGAAAAATCATTTGCATGGCGGGATAAACGGCTTCCATAAGAAAGTATGGGATACGGAAACAGGCGTCCATGAGAACGGGGAACCATACGTCCGGTTTTCGTACCTGTCAAAGGACGGCGAAGAGGGCTATCCGGGGAATCTGGATGTCAACGTCTGCTATACCTTGTCTGATGCCAACGCTATCCAGATTGATTACCGGGCGACAACCGACCAGCCAACCTTGGTCAACCTGACCAATCATGCCTTTTTCAACTTGTCCGGTAATCCCGCCCAATCCGTTTCGGGACATATCCTGCATATAAATGCCGGTTACTACGTGGAATGTGACAACGAACTGATTCCCACCGGAAACATCGCGCCTTTGAAAGGGTTGCCCATCGACTTTTCGACACCCGCCAAAGTGGGAAAGAACCTGCATGTCGATTTCCCCGAAATAGCCAAAGGCAAAGGTTTCTCGCTGGCCTACGCCCTGAATCCTTCCGCCAACGAATTGAGGTATGCCGCCAAGTTGCAGGAGCCGGTCAGCGGGCGAACCCTGGAGATATATACCAATCAACCCGGTTTGCAGGTATATAACGCCTGGCTGATGGATGGTTCGGATACAGGTAAAAACGGTATTTCCTACCATTGTGGCGCCGGAATCGCCTTGGAAACACAAGGTTTTCCCGATGCGCCGAATCATGAGAATTTCCCGTCGATAAGATTGAATCCCGGGTCAGTGTATCACCATATTGCGGTATATAAATTCAATGATTTAAAAATTCAATGACTCAAAAATTGCAGGCCGGCTTTTGTCCGAACTGTGATTTTAGAATGATTCATCTGATTTTTCTCAATCATGTACGTCTCATTAATCACATAAAAATCACAGTTCAGACTAA
>JAISJX010000425.1 GCA_031261145.1 Tannerella sp. | reverse complement strand
TCGTCATCCCTCACTGCAATTTTCCAAAACAGCTCCTCAATATTAATTAACCCCTTTTCGTCCATTATTTCAATTTTATAATAATTTAACCAAACATGCTTTCAAAACCCTGTCCGGTTTAATGAAACTATTCCACTTCGTCGCTTTCCTTCATATTGTGGAAAACATTCTGTACGTCCTCATCTTCCTCGATTTTATCGAGTAACTTTTCGATGGTTTCCCGCTGTTCGGGGGTTACTTCTTTCTGGTCGTTCGGAAGACGGACAAATTCGCTGGCGGTAATTTCATAGCCGTTGGATTCCAGATAGTTCTGAATGGCTGAATTTTGTGCAAATTCGCCGTAGAGGATGATTTCGTTTTCATCTTCTTCCAACTCTTCGACGCCATAATCAATCAGTTCCAGTTCCAAATCGTCCAATGAAACGTCGTCCTTTTTTGCAATATGGAACACGCATTTATGGTCGAACAGAAATTCCAGTGAGCCGCTGGTACCCAACGAACCGCCGTGTTTGTTAAAATAACTGCGGATATTGGCAACCGTACGGGTCGTATTATCGGTCGCTGTTTCCACAAAAACAGCAATGCCAAACGGGCCGTAGCCTTCATAATTCACTTCCTTATAGTCGGTAAAATCCTTGGAGGTGGCTTTTTTGATGGCCCGTTCCACATTTTCCTTCGGCATGTTTTCCTTCTTCGCCGTCTGCATCAGCACACGCATACGCGGGTTGGTTTCGGGGTCTGAACCACCGGCTTTTACCGCAATGGTGATTTCTTTACCTAACTTGGTAAACACACGCGCCATATTTCCCCAACGCTTCAATTTTCTTGCTTTACGATATTCAAACGCTCTTCCCATAATTCAAGTCGCTTATTTATATTTTTTTTCGGTTTAATTTATTCTCTATCTCAACTGTGCGCCTAATTTTGTTTCCAGATTAGTTTGGATTTTCTTCATAATCGTGTCAATCTGTTTATCCTCCAATGTCTTCTTTTCGTCTTGCAGATAGAAACTTACGGCATACGATTTTTTACCGGCCAATAAATTACGGCCTTCATACACATCGAAAAGGACGACGGATTTCAGCAATTTACGCTCTGTCTCACAGGCAATCTTTTCAATCTCGGCAAAAGTGACATTCCTGTCCAGCAATAACGCCAAATCGCGTTTCACTTCCGGGAATTTAGCAATGTCGGAGATGGAAACTTTGGCTTTCCTGACCTCTTTCATAACGGCGCCCCAATAGATTTCAGCAAAATACACAGGCGTTTCTATATCTAATGATTTCAGTATTTTACGGTCGATGACGCCCAACGCGCCCAACGTACGTCCCGACGAAACGCTCAAGCCCTGCGAGTAAATGTCACCGGAAAAACGCTGCCATGTCCAATTATCCCTGACGCCCAAGCGGGTCAGGATATTTTGAACGGAAGCTTTCAGTTCAAATACCGAAGCATCCTCGTCGGCGTGCGCCCAGTTGTTTTCGGTACGCCGTCCGCAAATCCATAAACCCAAACGATAATCTTCGTTATATTCGGCCAGCGTCTCACCCTCTTTTTTGTTTTCGGCATGAAAAGCGTAGCAATTCCCAAATTCAAAGAAACGAATATTTTTATTTTTATGATTCAGATTGTGTGCGATGCTTTGCAATCCGCCGAACAACAGAGTTTGGCGCATACAGTTCAAGTCGTTGCTCAACGGATTCATCAACAGAACGGCATTGGAGGCGGGATACGTTTCCAAGCCTTCATAAAAAGCAAGCCTTGTCAATGAGTTATTGATGATTTCGTGGAAACCGGCTCCGCATAATTGCTCGGAAATCAGCGTCTCCAACTGATAACTGCGGTCGGTCGCCGTCCGGTAGCTTAATGTGGACTGGACATGGTCGCCGATCGCTACATTATTATATCCGTAAATACGCAGGATGTCTTCAATCACATCCACATCGCGGCGCACGTCAATCCGATAGACGGGCACGAGGATGGAAAGTCCTTCGGCTGTTTCGGAAACGATTTCCATTTCTAAGGAAGCCAGGATATTTTTAACGATTCCGGCCGGTATCTCCTTCCCTGTCAACGTATTTATCTTCTGATACGTAAGGTCTATCGGATAGGGTTTGACTTCTTCCGGATAGACATCCTGTATCTCGCCGGTGATGGTTCCCCCGGCTATCTCTTTCACCATCAAAGCGGCGCGTTTCAACACATACAGCGTCTGATTGGCATCCAATCCCCGCTCGAAACGGAACGAGGCATCGGTATTCAGGGTGAAACGGCGGGCTGTCTTCCGCACCCATGTGGGATGGAAACAGGCCGATTCCAGAAAAACGTCCGTTGTTTGTTCCGTCACGCCGGAGTCCAAACCGCCGAATACGCCGGCGATACACATCGGAACGCGGTCGTCGCAAATCATCAGGTCTTGATCGGTCAGCGTACGTTCCACGCCGTCCAAGGTGATGAATTTCGTGCCGTTGGGCATCGTGCGAACGACGACTTTGCTGCCGTAAATCTTCGCAGCGTCAAACGCATGAAGCGGTTGTCCCAGTTCATGCAGGATAAAATTGGTGATATCGACTACATTATTTATAGGGCGCAGACCGATAATCCGCAGGCGGCTTTTCAGCCAGTCGGGACTTTCTTTTACCGTCACGCCTTTCACCGTCACGCCGGAATAACGGATGCAGGCATCTGTATTTTCAACTCTTACCGTCACCGCGGGCGAAGGATCGTCTATTTGAAAGGCGTCCACGGAAGGGCGTTGCAAAGCAGCGGGACATCCGTTTTGTTTCAGGTAAGCGGCCAGATCACGCGCCACGCCAAAGTGGGACGTTGCGTCCACACGGTTCGGGGTGATATCGACTTCGAGCACATAATCGCTTTCGATATGATAGTATTCTTTGGCGGACATGCCGACTTTTGCATCTGCCGGAAGCACGATGATTCCCGAATGGTCGTCGCCGAGGCCAATCTCGTCTTCGGCGCAAATCATGCCCTGCGATTCTTCGCCGCGAATCTTGCTGCGCTTAATCGTAAACTGTTCATCGCCGCTATAGAGCGTTGTACCTATCGTAGCAACGACTACTTTCTGTCCGGCAGCGACATTCGGCGCTCCACAAACGATATGCAACGGTTCTTCGTCGCCTGTACGAACCGTCGTAAGATGTAAATGGTCGGAGTTGGGATGTTCGACACACGTAAGCACTTCGCCAATCACCAAACCTTCCAAACCGCCCCTGACCGGTTGAACCTCTTCTACACTTCCCGTTTCCAATCCGATAGAGGTCAGTGCCGCAGCCACTTCATCCGGCTGCAGATCAAACGGAAGGTACTCTTTCAACCAATTGTATGATATATTCATTTCGAGTAAAATTTTATCGCGTCTAAAACAATTTGCAAAAGTAAAAAAAAAAGAGTTGCCGTACAAATCTTTTTTTGTACTTTTGTTGCCAAATAATATTGATAACTTTCAGTTATGATTCAATTTTTTCAATCTTCGTCAAAAACGGTATTGGCCGTAGAAGCAGCGCAGCCTTTCTCTTCGGAGGATACTCAAAAATTAATTTGGTTATTCGGTAATGCGACGCCGGTACCAACGGAAACGTTGGACGGCTGGTTTATCGGCCCGCGTCGTGAAATGATTACGCCGTGGAGTACAAACGCAGTAGAAATCACTCAAAACATGGGATTCACAAACATATCCCGCATTGAGGAATACTGTCCGGCCGCTTCGGGCGAGGCGGAGCATGACCCGATGTTGCAGCGGATTTACAACGGTTTAGACCAGCGTATCTTCACCACCGACAAACAGCCTGACCCGGTTCTTGAAATCGAGGATATCGAAACGTTTAACCAACAGGAAGGGCTGGCGCTGAGCGAAGACGAAGTGTCGTACTTAAACAGTGTAAGCGAAAAACTGGGACGCAAACTGACGGACAGCGAAGTATATGGCTTTGCGCAGGTAAACTCCGAGCATTGCCGCCACAAGATTTTCAACGGGATATTCGTTATTGACGGCGAGGAGAAAGAAAGTTCGCTCTTCGGACTGATTAAAAAAACATCGGAAGAAAACCCGAACAAATTAGTGTCGGCTTATAAAGATAATGTAGCGTTCAGCGAAGGGCCGACGGTCGAACAGTTCGCTCCCCTGAGCGGCGACAAACCGGATTACTTCGCCATCCGGGATATCGAAACCGTCATCTCCCTGAAGGCGGAAACGCATAATTTCCCGACAACCGTCGAGCCGTTCAACGGCGCGGCAACAGGTACAGGCGGAGAAATTCGCGACCGGTTAGGCGGAGGAAAAGCCTCCCTCCCGATAGCCGGAACGGCTGTCTATATGACCTCTTACCCCCGGACGGAAGGCGCGCGCGAATGGGAAAAGATACTCGACCCGCGCCAGTGGCTCTACCAGACGCCCGAACAAATCCTGATAAAAGCGTCGAACGGAGCATCCGATTTCGGAAACAAATACGGGCAACCACTTATCTGCGGCTCTGTGCTCACCTTTGAACATGCGGAAAATAACAAACGATACGGATACGACAAAGTAATCATGCTTGCCGGCGGCGTAGGGTACGCCAACAAACGGGACGCCTTGAAAGGCGACCCGAAGCCGGGCGAAAAAGTAGTCGTAATGGGCGGGGACAATTACCGCATCGGCATGGGCGGAGGCGCTGTGTCGTCCGTCAATACGGGACAATACACCAGTGGCATTGAGCTGAACGCCGTACAACGCGCCAATCCCGAAATGCAAAAACGGGTAGCCAACGTAATCCGTACCATTGCCGAATCGGATGAGAACCCGATTGTTTCCATCCACGACCACGGCGCAGGCGGACACTTGAACTGCCTCTCGGAACTGATTGAAGCAACCGGCGGACATATTGACATGAGCCATCTCCCGGTCGGCGATCCGACCCTTTCATCGAAAGAAATTATCGGCAATGAAAGTCAGGAACGG
>JAISJX010000413.1 GCA_031261145.1 Tannerella sp. | reverse complement strand
ACGTCCGAGGGACGTTTCAGCATTACGTACTGTCCGGGGCACTTGACCCGTCAGGAGATTGAAAGCGTAGGCTTTAACTATGCCGACCTGAACGAAATGATGCGGAAATACAATCCGGCAACATTGAAAGACGGTTGGAATGATGTGAATGGAGAGGAGATTTATTATATCTCCAATCCGGCGCTGGGATTGTGGGCGTATAAAGAACGATTTTTGTGATTTAGAGAAAGGGAACTCAAGGATTCCCTTTTATTTATTCAATTCTTTGATATACGCCTTGTAGATAGCCGGAATGCCATAGCCCAATTCCACATCCGGTTGTTCGGACTGGGTAGCTGTTTGACGTATCAACGCAATCAATTCCCTGTTGGTAAGCCATGGCAACCCCTGCCACAGGCATACGCCTAATCCCGCCATTATCGGAGTGGAAAAAGACGTTCCACTGGCATATTGCACATTTCCGTCTGCGCCGACTACACATGCGCTGCTACCCAACGCCACAATATCCGGTTTAATCCGGTAGTCCGCTGTGAATCCGATCGAGCTGAATTTACTGCGTGTTTTTTCCTCCGTCACGGCGCCCACGGTTAATACATTGGGTGCGTCGGAGGGAAAAGTGATTTTCTCCCAGTCATCCCCGCCTTCGTTTCCGGCGCTACAGAAAAGCAACAGCCCTTTTTCAGCCGCCTTTTCCGCCACTTGGCTGATAAACGCCGTCTGTCCGTCCAAATCCGAATAGGTATAAATGGCCTGTCCTGAATCAAAATCGAAATACCCTAACGATGAAGTCACTACATCCACGCCAACGCTATCGGCATACTCCAGCGCCGCCGCCCAGAAATCTTCTTCAATCGGAGTTTCTGTCCGTGTGTCTTCGCTCTTAATCAACAGGTAAGAGGCTTCCGGGGCTGTCCCGACCATCAGACCGGGGAGATTGGCGGCCATACACGACAATACCTTGGTGCCGTGGTCGTCTTCGCAGAAAACATCGTTTCCCGGAAAAACCACATTATAAGTCCCTATCAGATTGAGCGAAGCAAACGCGCTGATACGGTTTACATTCAGAAAACCGGCGTCAATCACAGCGATACGCATCCCCTGTCCCCGGCGACCGGCATTATGCAAACGGATACCGTCCAACATTTCGATTTGCAGTTCCGCATAACCGTAGTCCTGCCCCGTTTTTTCTTTCCGAGGCTCAAGAACAGAGGTTCCGCCCAAACATTCCGTAGCCGCCAAACGGTCTTCCCCCTGCCATACGCACAGCACCGAATCAACTATCGGCAAGGCTCGCAAACGGTCAATCACCAAACTGTCTTCGTTTTCGACCACCATGGACGACATCCATTTGCTTTGTACGACAATCCGGCCGCCCGTCGAGGCTATCGTTTCTACATAAGAAGGGGCAATCGGCACATCGGAAACCGCGATTTCGACATTCCGCTTGGTACGCCGTTCAATAGCGTCCTGCGAAAGGAACGCTTCCGGCGATTCAACCTCGTTTTCCGAAACGCCTTTATCCTTTAAATAAACCCGGAAACAATAACTCCCACCGGCAGAAACCGTGTTCGCGCAGAGCGTCCATCCGCACAAAAACACCGCCAGCCATACCACCTTGCTGCTAAACCTTTGACTTTTTATTTTCACCTCTTTGTTCTTAAATTTTCAGGCAAAAATAGTAAACCTTTTAAGAACGTGCAAATTAATTTCAGAGACATCTGTAATTCAATCATTTAATCATCCGACGCGCCGACCTCTTCGCTTTCGGAGAGTTCGGAATCATCGTAGTGCTGAAAAAGAAAGTCATTGTAGGGAAAACGAGTGATATGAATATCCCTTACTCGTTCATAAATAAGCGATTTCAGCGTATTGCTATTCGTCCGCTCTTTGGCGGAAATAAAAATGCAGTTGCCGGAAAGTTTCGCCATCCAAGTCTCTTTTAACTCGCTCAACGGAGTATTTTCACGCACACAGGGCGTCAGGTCGTCTTCCTCCTTGGGAACAAACGTGAAGGCATCTATCTTATTAAATACCATGATGACCGGCTTATCCTTGCAGCCTATCTCGGCTAACGTATTGTTTACGACCTGAATCTGCTCCTCGAAGGTCGGATGGGAAATATCAATGACGTGCAGCAGAAGGTCGGCTTCGCGCACTTCATCCAAGGTTGATTTGAACGATTCGACTAATTCGGTAGGCAATTTCCGGATGAATCCGACCGTATCAGACAGCAGAAACGGCAGGTTTTCAATAATGACCTTGCGCACCGTGGTGTCTAATGTCGCAAACAATTTGTTCTCGGCAAACACTTCACTTTTGCTTAACAGCGTCATCAACGTGGATTTACCTACGTTTGTATATCCTACCAAGGCGACACGCACCATCTTTCCTCTGTTCTTGCGTTGGGAGGACTTTTGGCGACTAATCTCAACCAAATCCTTTTTCAGTTTGGAGATTTTGTCCAGGATAATCCGCTTATCCGTTTCCAACTGTGTTTCGCCCGGCCCGCGCATCCCGACCCCGCCCCGTTGCCGTTCCAAGTGCGTCCACAAGCGCGTCAGGCGGGGAAGCATATATTGATATTGAGCTAATTCGACCTGCGTTTTGGCGTGCGCCGTCTGCGCCCTGCCTGCAAAAATATCGAGAATCAGGTTGGTACGGTCTAAAATCCGCACCTGCAATTCCTTTTCGATATTGCGTAATTGTTTGGCCGACAACTCATCGTCGAAAATCACAATCCCGATTTCGTTTTCGATCACATATTCTTTGATTTGCTGCAACTTGCCCGTCCCTACAAACGTGACGGAGTTTGGTCTCTCCAATCGTTGATAAAACTGTTTCACCGGAATAATTCCGGCCGTCTCAGCTAAAAAAGCCAACTCCTCCAAGTATTCTTTCACTTGGCGTTCCTGTTGCTCCGGGGTGATAAGGCCAACTAATACAGCCTTCTCCGTCTGCTCTTCCGTAATGATAAACTCTTTCAAAGCGATAGTTCCTTTTTTCTTCACAAAAGTAGTTCATTTAATTGAGAATTGGAAATAATTATATACTCTGCCGACGATTAAAATTTAACCCATATAGCAGCTATCCACCCACAAAATAAAATGAGTTAACATTATTCTGTACGGCGAGGATTCTTTTATCCTCGAACGACTGGATAACATCCCAAGTGTTGTCACTTGATCCGTCGTCTATGATAATAAATTCAAAATCGGTAAAAGACTGGTTTAATATGCTTTGTATTGCCTCTCCGACGTATTTGTCCATATTGTATACCGGCATTACTACAGATACCGGAGGGGATTTTA
>JAISJX010000406.1 GCA_031261145.1 Tannerella sp. | reverse complement strand
CGGATTTTTGCGGCACGCCCGTTGCGTACGGTCGATTCGATGTCCCATCCCCGTTTTCCGGCATAACAGCGTAATACATACTCAAACAAATCCATCTGCCCGGTAAAACGAGTCAGGTTCTCAAGACAATCTTTCCGGGACGGCTGCTTTCCCGCGGGAAAAATACGCATCCGGTTTATGTCGATTACTGAAAAATGAAAATGGTCTCCACAGTTATGATACAGCACATTGGTCGAATTGAGATCATGATGCAGGATACCTTTTACATGCAATTCGACGGCAAAAGCGGCAAAATCAGAAGCCATTGTCCGGTCAAATTCAGGAGGCGCGGTCAATCTGTCGTAAATCGGCGGAGCATAGTCTGCGTCAGACACATAGTATCCATAGTTGAACAATCCTCCCGACCACTGTTCGAGAAAAGCGATCTCGCGGGGAGTATCAATCCCCCTGTTTCGTAGCTCGGCGGCATTCCGGAACGATCTTTCCGCCTTACTGCGGCGAAAGAAACTGTAAACGATGCGCTGAATGAGATTGGGACGCTTATATTGCTTCACGATAACGTTACTCAAAATATCGCCGGACGCATCCGGCGAAAAACATTTAATCACATTCCGTTTGTCATAAACAAGGGCGCCTTCTTTTTCAAAAACAAGAGGCAACGCTTCGACGAATTGTTGCAACGCCTTATTTTTCTGATATTCAGAGGCTATCGTGATCTTTAATTTTCCCATATCATCGTTACAAAGGTATGAAAATGCCATGTTTTGTCAGAAAATGATGGTACGTCCAATTTCCCCCAGATATTTCCCGTCCGTTTCATCAAACGTATTCCACTCATCGCTGTCAATATCCAGCACGCCGATGATTTGCTGCGCTTTATCAAAGAGCGGAACGACGATTTCCGATTTAGATGCGCTGTTGCAGGCGATATGTCCCGGAAACTGCTCGACATCCGGGACAACGACCGTCCGCCGCTCTTTCCACGCCGTACCGCAAACGCCTCTCCCGAAAGCGATTCGCGTACACGCCACCGGCCCCTGAAACGGGCCTAAAACCAATTCATCCCCTTTCACCAAATAAAATCCTACCCAGAAAAATCCGAATACCTGTTGCAAGGCGGCGCTGATATTCGCCAGGTTCGCAATTAAATCCGGCTCATTCGCGACCAATGCCTCTAATTGGGGAAGCAGCGATTCATACGTTTCTTCTTTGGAGAGGTTGGGGGGACAAACGATATTTTCATTCATAACCTATTTTTTCACTTCTTCGTAATCCACATATTCGCCTTCTTCCTCAGAAATCAGCTTTTTATGGATAACGGTCTGTTCGTTTGCCTGACTTTTTTGGCGATACTGGCCGGAGGATGACGAACTGCGTTGCTGTTGCTGCTGTCGACCTTTGTTTTTCGGAGACCCGAAAAAGAACGACATGAACGAACGGATCACCGAGAATCCCAGCAGTGCAACCAGTATAAAGCCAAATAAAAATATAACTACAATAAATCTAAGCATAGAAAATTTCTTTGATTCACATTAATACCGTACAAAGGTAAAACTTTTTATTCACACCCGGTTGTTAAAAATAGACAAGAGTATGTATAACAGCATCGTTATCGTTATGCCCAGAAAGCCAAAACAGACCACCAGCACCACCGCCGACAGGATAAGAATGTAACGCAATTCATTTCCCTTCCAGGCCAACGACTTTATTTTCAGCGAGAACATCGGAATCTCCGAAACCAGCAGCAGCGACATGCCGAGCGCGAGCAACGACAGGACAATCAACAAGCCCAACACCGGAAAACCGGAAAGATCAGCCGAAAAATCCACCGGCAACAAACCGGGAAAAACCGTTTTATCCGCAACAAGCGGGCTTAATACATAAATCAGCGGCGCCCAAAAGATAGCATTTGCCGGAACAGGCAGTCCGACGAACGAAGTTTTCTGCCGCTCATCGTTATTAAATTTAGCCAGGCGCAAAGCCGAAAAAACGGGAATCGCAAAAGCTGCCAACAGAAAAAGTTTACCGTAAACCGGACATCCCCCATCAACGGTTTTCTGCAACCGGTCCAGAAAATCGAACAAAATCATCCCCGGCGCCACGCCAAAACTGACCATATCCGCCAGAGAATCCAAATCTTTTCCTATCGGGGAAAACGCTTTTAACAAACGGGCGGCAAACCCGTCCAAAAAATCGAACCCCGCCGCAATAAAAATGGCGATCACGGCGCACAAATAATTCCCGCACAACGCCAGGATGCAGGCATAACAGCCAAACGCCAGATTGGCGCAAGTCAGGGTGTTGGGTATGTGTTTACGGATGTTCATGTTGGAGACGGATAATCATAGTTAATCTTATGCAGGCGTGCGACAGGCGTCTGGGTGGCAGTCACTTTCTGATCCATTTCCACCAATATTTCCGTCCCTACGGGAAGAAACATATCCACACGCGAGCCAAATTTAATAAATCCCATTTGCTCATTGACACTGCCTTCTTCGCCAACCTTTGCATACGTGACGATACGGCGAGCCAACGCCCCGGCGATTTGACGCGCCAGCACTTCATCGCCCATGCGGGTCGTGATAACTATCGTTGAGCGTTCGTTTTCCATACTGCTTTTCGGCAGATAAGCCGCTTTGAAACGTCCATTCTGGTGAGAGACCAACTTAACCGTCCCATTCACCGGAAACCAATTGGCATGAACATTAAAAAGCGACATAAAAATGGAAACCTGCAACCGTTTTTCGTGAAAATATTCATTTTCCATCACTTCCTCAATCGCAACAATCGTCCCGTCGGCAGGGGCAATGACCAGCCCTTCCGAGTCATACGGGTAACGACGGTGCGGAATCCTGAAAAAGTTAAGCGTCAGCAGGAATACCGTAACCGACAGAAACAATACGATATAAAGGAATATTCCCTTACTCACCGTATAGTAAATCGTCAAATTCACGACAAACAAAAAAGTAAACAACGACAATAAAAGTCCCGTTCCTTCTTTATGTACTTTCATATTTGTTTTCATAATATGCCACAAAAGTATTCTTTTTTGTTGAATAATAAAACGGTTTGACGAAATTTCCTTCAAAACCTGTTCAAACCGCCTCGATTTCTCCCAATTCTACATACCAAAGATAGCCGTTTACCTGCTGATATCCCATTTCCTGAATAAGCGACCGGTATCTCTTTATCTGTTGCCTGTAGCGTGTTTCCTTATATCCACCAAATTTATAATCAATCACATAAACTACTCCCCTATCCATCATCACCCGGTCGGGACGGCGCGAATTTCCGTTATCGAAGAGAATTTCCGCCTCATTCATCACCGACATCGAACCGTCAAACCATTTTTTTACGTCCGGCGCCTCCAAAATGGATTCCAACCGTCCAATCAGCTCGGCGGCTTCCGGCGGATTGACTTCTCCGGCCGCCTCTTTGAGTTTCACCGCCGGGCGGATGTCGGCTTTCGTCCGAATCCGGCTCAACAGATCGTGCATCAAAAGGCCGTACCGCCGTTGCTTATCGTCCAAAAAGCCGCCTTTGCGGTGCAATCGCAAGTGAAGCCGTTCGTCGGGCAGGACGGAAGGAATATGCCGCATCGGAACCTCGTCCGTCGCTATGGGCGGCTCCGGTGCGGGATGCCACCAGTCGCCCCACTCGAAAAATTCATCTTCCGCATGAAAACCGCCGGACAAAGGCTGCAACGCCTGTCCGGCGCGGGTAGAATCAATGCCGGTTTCCTGCATACTGTCCCGCAACAGCTTGGATATAATCTTTGTACGCTTCACGTCCGCACCGGGAGAAAAGATAATCAGTTCCTCCTTCGCCCGCGTAAAGGCAACGTACAGCGCATTCAGATTATCGATGTAAGCGTGCAGTTTTTCGTGATAATACGCTTCCGCAAAACAAGTCCTGTTCAGGTTTTTAGAATAACCAACCGGCACTATATGCAATTGATTGAAAGGCGCTTCCTGCGGATGACACCAGAGGATGGAACCGCTTTTCTGATCCACATCCCAATCGCCAAACGGAACGATAACCACCTTGAATCCAAGTCCTTTCGATTTATGAATGGTCAGGATGCGAATGGCATTCTGCGAATCGGGCGTAGCTATTTTCTCCCTGTATCCCGATTCCGCCCACCAATTCAGGAATTTATCCGTATCCGTCGGTTCTTTTTCTGCATATCCGGCGACAATATCCAGGAATGCCTGAATAAATATCTGCTCATTTTCAGGAAATTCCAACTCAAAAAGCCGGTAGATGCCCTCGACTGTTTCGTAGAACGAACGGTGCGAAAGCCGTTGGAGCGCCAACAGGGTCTCTGTAGGAAAAGCGGCATTTATATCATTGAGGACAAGACCTTCCGCCGTTACGGCCTGCGCTTTTCCCCGCATCATGGTATATGCCATTTGCGCCAGTCTTTCCACCGTCGGATCATCCGGATGATTCAGATACTGCAACATACTGATAATAAATCGAACAGAAGACGAATTACCGACAATTAAAGCATCCTCCGAAATAATATCATACTGATAGGGCGACGAAAGATGTTCCTCCCTGTAAGCGAGCAACGTCTCCGCAACCCGCATCCCTTCCGCTCTGGTACGCACCAGAATAGCTATATCCCGAAGCGCATAGCCGTTCGCCTGCAAGCGCTCCGCCAAGGGTGGAATACGCTCCAGCGCCCTGTCTTTCCAACTCGTTTCTTCGTCCTCCGGCAGAAATTCGATTCGCACATGACCGTCTCTCGATTGGAACGGCGGCGCTACATGTTGAAAACTGCGGTCGTATGCCGACACTATCTTTGTCGCATACATCCCGCGTTTCTCACTGCTAAGCGATGATTCGTCCAGACCCTGGTTATATTCGATTTGCAACAACTCCGGGACAATCGTAAAAAGCGTATTGTTAAATTCGACAATATGGCGCAGGCTTCGCCAGTTTTCCATCAACGTTTTTTCTGCCGTTTCTTTTTCGGAAAAATCCAGTTTGACTTGTTCGTCCAGCAATGTCCAGTCGGAGTTGCGGAAACGGTAGATACTCTGTTTGATGTCTCCCACAATCAGGTTGGCACGCTGATAAGCAAGACTTTCCCTGACCAACGGACGGAAGTTATGCCATTGCATCTCACTCGTGTCCTGAAATTCGTCAATCATATAATGGTCGATATGCGTACCCGTTTTTTCGTAGATAAAAGGTACATCGCTCCCATCTATCACCTTGTTTAACAGCTCGGTCGTATCGGCAATCAGCATACAGTTCTTATCCTCCCGCCACGCATTGACCTGACGGGATATATCGGTCAGTATGCCTAACGTATAATAATAATGTACGATCTCACGCGCCGTATAATAAAACGTCAGGTTTTCAAAAAAACGGACGGCGCTTTGGATGCAATCGTCCAGTCCGCCACCGAAAGCCTCTTCAATCGCACGCCGTTTATCGGGCGTCGTCGTTTTGGTATAACAGGCGTCGAGATTCCCGGCCATATTAATAAATGTATCGGACGG
>JAISJX010000402.1 GCA_031261145.1 Tannerella sp. | reverse complement strand
GCGGATTAGGCGGAAGCCGCCTCCGTCCCGGCATATACGTTTTCTATGCAGAACTTTATCACCCTGAAGGACAAAAGAAAACATATAAAAAAGTATTTTTAGTCAAACCGTGAAGAATGAGCTGTTCTATCATTCCAAAGAGCGTTGAAGAACAATTTGCACTTTGTATTTGAACATCCGCCTGTTTATTTCGACATATTTTTGTAATTTTGCGGTCAAATGAAGATTGGAAATATTGATTTAGGGCTGCATCCCGTTTTTTTGGCGCCGATGGAGGACGTGACGGATATTTCATTTCGTATCCTGTGCAAACAATTTGGGGCGGACATGGTCTATACCGAATTTGTTTCGAGCGATGCGCTGATCCGGCATGTGAACAAGACAAAAGAAAAACTGACGGTTGCCGGCGAGGAACGTCCCGTCGCTATTCAGATTTACGGCAGGGAGGTAGAGCCGATGGTGGAAGCCGCCCGGATATGTGAATCGGCAAAGCCGGATTTGATTGACCTGAATTTCGGTTGTCCGGTGAAAAAGGTGGCAGGCAAAGGCGCCGGTGCGGGAATGTTGCGTAATATCCCGCAGATGCTTGATATTACCCGCGAGGTGGTGAAGGCGGTACATATTCCCGTAACCGTCAAAACACGGCTGGGCTGGGACACCGAGCATCAAATCATTGTCGAATTAGCCGAACAGTTGCAGGATTGCGGCATTGCGGCGCTCTCCATCCACGGTCGCACCCGGTCGCAGATGTACACCGGCACGGCTGACTGGACGCTGATTGGCGAAGTGAAAAATAATCCCCGCATGCACATTCCCATTATCGGAAACGGCGACATCACCTCCGCCGAACAATGCAAGGCTCATTTTGACCGCTACGGCGTAGATGGCATTATGGTTGGTCGCGGAAGCATCGGCAGACCATGGATTTTCCGTGAGATAAAACATTTTCTATCAACCGGCGAACCCTTGCCGGCCGAGTCGTTCGACTGGTATCTGAACGTTCTGAAACAGCAGGTTTCACAAAGTGTCGAACGCTTAGACGAACGGCGCGGGATACTCCATATCCGCCGCCATCTGGCCGCAACCCCTTTATTTAAAGGTATTCCGGACTTTAAACCAACCCGTGTCGCCATGCTGCGCGCAGAAACCGTAGAAGAATTATTTCAAATCATGGACTCCATATCGCTGCCCGACACATCCGTCTGAAGCCATCAAACTGCAACCCATAAAATGTGTCATTTTTTTCAGGATGGTATCACTGCGATGATAGCTATAAAAAGTAGTCGATTCATGATACAAATGCCATATCTAATATTAGTAATCTGATTCTTTTATCGTCATCCCTTCAAAATGCGTTTGATGTCATTCAATTTATTCAGCGCGTCCATTGGGGTTAAATTATTTACGTCCAAGCTGTTTATCTCGTCGCGTATCTGGCCGAGTATGGGGTCGTCCAACTGGAAGAAACTGAGCTGAAAACCTTCGCCGCCGGATGCAATCTTTTTAACCGGTTTGCTGCGGATACCGGTCTGGGCGTTACCGGTTTCCAACTGTTTGAGGATTTCATCGGCGCGTTTGACTATGCTTTTGGGCATTCCGGCTATCTTGGCTACATGGATACCGAAGCTGTGTTCGCTCCCGCCCGGTACCAGCTTGCGCAGGAAAATCACTTTACTTTCGCTTTCTTTCACCGAAACGTTAAAGTTCTTAATGCGCTTGAACGAACGTTCCATTTCGTTCAACTCATGGTAGTGGGTGGCAAACAGCGTTCTGGCGGCATTATCGGAATGCTCGTGGATATACTCCACAATCGCCCAGGCTATGGAAATGCCATCGTACGTGCTTGTTCCGCGCCCCAACTCGTCGAACAACACGAGACTATGCGGGGTGAGGTTATTCAAAATATCGGATGCCTCGTTCATCTCGATCATAAAAGTGGATTCGCCAATGGAAATATTATCGGACGCTCCCACACGAGTGAAAACCTTATCCACCAAACCGATACGGGCGCTCTCGGCAGGCACGAAACTGCCTGTCTGCGCCATCAGTGTGATTAATGCGGTCTGCCTCAGCAAAGCCGATTTACCGGCCATATTCGGACCCGTGATAATCAGGATTTGCTGCTTCTCCCTGTCTAAATAAACATCATTTGAGATATACGGTTCGCTCAAAGGTAATTGCTTCTCAATGACCGGATGACGGCCGGATTTGATGTCAATAACGTCCGAATTGTCCACGATGGGACGAATATAGTGATTGCTGAGGGCGCTTTTCGCAAACGAAATCAGGCAATCCAACTGTCCGACAAAATGCGCATCTTTTTGGACGGGCTTCATAAATTCAGTCAAAGATTGTATCAACTCGTTGAAAATCTTCGTTTCCAATTCAATTATCCGCTCTTCCGCATCTAATATTTTTTCTTCATATACTTTTAGTTCCTCGGTGATATAACGTTCTGCACTGACTAATGTCTGCTTGCGTATCCAATCGTGTGGAACCTTGTGTTTGTGCGTGTTACGCACTTCGATATAATAACCGAACACGTTATTAAAAGCCACTTTCAGGCTGGGGATGCCTGTCCGTTCACTTTCGCGTTGCTGAACCTGCATCAGGTAATCCTTGCCTGAATAAGCAATCTCGCGCAGTTCGTCCAACTCCGGGTGAATGCCTTGGGCAATGATTCCGCCCTTATTAATCAGCGCCGGAGGGTCATTATTTATTTCACGTTCAATGCGTTTGCGTATTTCTTCGCAAGGGTTCAGTTCGGCTCCGAGGGCTTGCAATTCCGGCTCGTCGCTGGCCATACAAAGCTTCTGAACCGGCTCAATAGCCTGGAGCGCCACCTTCAACTGCACCACCTCGCGGGGCGAAACCCGCCCTACTGCCACCTTGGAAATAATGCGTTCAAGGTCGCCAATCTCGCGGATATAATTATCCAACTCTTCCTTCACTTCAGGATGGCGGAAAAAGTATTCCACCACATTCTGGCGTTTCTCAATCGCCTGAATCTCTTTCAAAGGGAAGAGAATCCAGCGTTTGAGCAAACGGGCGCCCATCGGGGACGAAGTCTTGTCGAGCACATCAAGCAGCGACTTTCCGCCTTCATTGTTGGAATAAATTAACTCCAAACTGCGAATCGTGAATTTATCAAGCCGGACAAATTGCTCGCCCTCAATACGTGAAATCGCTGTAACATGTGAAATATGGGTATGTTGCGTAATATCAAGATATATCAGAACGGCGCCTGCCGAAATGATACCCTGTGTCAATTCGTGTACACCGAAACCCTTGAGGCTCACCGTATCAAAATGTTTCAACAAACGTTCGTTCGCGGTCGCGTATGTGAATGCCCAGGCGTCCATTTCAAAAAGGAAAATGCGCGTTCCGAACTTCTCCTCAAACTGTTTCCGCAAACCCCGTTGGACCAGCACTTCCTTCGGGGCAAAGTTATTCAGGAGTTTATCAATATAATCCTTTGTACCTTCAGCCGTTAGAAATTCGCCTGTGGAAATATCAAGAAAGGCGATTCCGCAGACCTCATTTTTTCCGAAATGAACCGCCGCTAAGAAGTTATTCTCCTTGTGGTCAAGAATATCGTCATTAATCGAAACGCCGGGAGTAACCAACTCAGTGACGCCCCGTTTCACTAATTTCTTAGCAAATTTAGGGTCTTCCAACTGGTCACAAATAGCCACCCGTTTGCCGGCACGAACCAACTTAGGCAGGTACGTATCCAGCGCATGATGCGGAAATCCGGCCAGCTCAACATGTTGCGCAACCCCGTTCGCCCGTTTCGTTTGAACGATACCTAATATTTCAGCTCCAACGACAGCGTCTTCGCCGTACATCTCATAAAAGTCTCCCACACGAAACAATAAAATCGCATCCGGATGCTTCGATTTGATATCGAAGTATTGCTTCATCAGGGGTGTTTCTACTATTTTTGACACAATCCGTTTTTTTATTTATAAATTGAGCAAAGGTAATAATTAAATCGAAATTGACACGCTTGCCCGTTTTTTATTTTTTCCGTTTCAATTCTTTTTATCGAATCTTACCGGCAGATACAGCCCTTACTCGCTAAATGGAGGGGGCAGAAGGCGATCTGTTTTCGATTTAATTCACGTTTATTAACGTATAGCTTTCACCTAAATTAATACTTAATATCATTGAGGTTCCTTCGGAGTGTGTTCGGGATGCGTTCGGGATGTCTTCGGAAAATACAGGGATTAATAAGTAGCTTGAAACAGGTTCAGCAAAATAAAACATTACACTTAGTAATATATATTGACTAAATAAACGTAGATAACAAATATGATACTTTGGGAAAACGGATGAATTAGAAATATTAGAAGCAGAACAGTTTGTTTATTTGCTTTTAAGCCAACCGTTCGACTATACGGAATGGCGGAAAAAAAACCTGTTCCCCAATATGAGTATCGATGAAATCAGCGA
>JAISJX010000394.1 GCA_031261145.1 Tannerella sp. | reverse complement strand
AATCAACAGTTTATGGATTTGATGGGGTCGCCCTATCTGATGGCGCACGGCATGGGGATTCCGGTAAAAGACGCCTCAACCACCGTGAAATTTCCAAAAACGGGGATTTACCATCTATTTGTCAGGACGTATAACTGGACTTCGCCGTGGCTGAACGATAAAGGCCCCGGAAAATTTCAGGTATTAGTCAATAACAAACCCGTTGAATTTACATTCGGTAATGAAGGTAACAGATGGTTATGGCAGGATGGCGGTCAAGTGGAAATCAGCAGCAAGGAAGTACAAATCAGCCTGCATGATTTGACGGGATTCGACGGACGCTGTGACGCCCTCTATTTTACGCAGGACGATTCTTTCGTCCCACCGGCAGAAACAGAGGCGTTGACAACATTCCGCCGACAGCAGACCGGTGTTAAAGAAGAAGACGGAGGCCGGTATGATTTGGTCGTTATCGGCGGTGGCATCGGTGGAATATGTACGGCTGTCTCTGCTGCGCGTTTGGGGTTGAAGGTCGCCTTTATACAGGATCGCCCCGTTTGGGGAGGCAATAACAGTTCCGAAGTGCGGGTTCATCTCGGCGGGCGCATTGGCTTGGAACCTTATCCCGCTCTGGGAGGCATTGTAAAAGAGATAAGCCCGATGAGAGGCGGTAACGCACAACCGGCCGATCGGTATGAAGATGAAAAAAAGAGCGCCGTTGTAAATGGCGAACCCAATATCTCTCAATTCTTGAGCTACCATGCGTTTAAAGTTGAGATGGATGGAAACAAAATTAAATCGGTAACGGCAAAACAGGTAGAAACGGGCAAAGAGCTGGTGTTTACCGCTCCTTTGTTTGTGGATTGTACAGGCGACGGTACTATCGGCGCATTGGCCGGCGCTGATTTCTCCATGGGACGCGAATCAAAAGCCGAATTTGGCGAATCAACAGCTCCCGAAATCGGCGACAAGATGACGATGGGCAGCTCCGTACAGTGGTATTCCTTGGAAGATAACTTTGATAGCGCATTTCCTGTTTTCAAGTATGGACTGACGTTCAACGAAGAAAATGTCCAGAAAGTGATGATGGGAGAATGGACATGGGAAACAGGAATGAATTTCGACCAGATTAAAGATTTTGAACGTATCCGTGACTATGGTTTGTTAGTCGTTTATTCCAACTGGTCATTCCTCAAAAACGAATACAGTTTGAAAAACAAGTATTGGAACCGTTCGCTTGGCTGGGTAGCCTACGTAGCCGGTAAACGTGAATCCCGCCGCCTGTTGGGAGATGTTATCCTCAGACAGCAGGATGTTGAGGAATACGTACCTTATCCCGATGCTACGGCCAGTGTGTCATGGAGTATAGACCTGCATTACCCTGATCCTAAAAACAGCGAACAGTTCCCCGGTAATGAGTTCAGATCCATTTGTGAACAACCCATGATTTATCCGTATCCGGTACCCTATCGCTGTATGTATTCTCGCAATATTGACAATTTGTTCATGACGGGACGTAATATGAGTGTCACCCATGTAGCTTTGGGAACGACCCGCCAGATGCGTTCGATTGGGATGTTCGGCGAAGTAGTCGGCATGGCGGCATCCGTATGCAAACAATATAATGTATTGCCGCGCGGCGTATATGAGAATCATCTGGATGATTTAAAATCATTGATGACAAAGGGTGTGGGGAAAGAAGGAACAGACGATTATCCCCAATATAATCTCGGTGAAATGTTGAGTGAAAAGAAAATAATCGCAAAATGAGGAAATATCTTTTTTGGATTCAATAAATATCGTATTTTTGTACAAAAAATCAACAGACAATGAAAAAGTATATCATTATTACAGTATCTATCTGGCTATGTATGAACGTACATGCCGCCGGTCTTTTTGTGGAGGCGGAAAGTTTTAACAGCAAAGGCGGTTGGGCGGTTGACCAGCAGTTTATGGATTTGATGGGGTCGTCCTACCTGATAGCGCATGGGATGGGCGTTCCGGTAGAAACGGCTTCGACGCAGGTCACTTTTCCGGAAACGGGGACATACTATGTCTATGTGCGCACCTATAACTGGACATCCCCCTGGAAAGATGCGGAAGGGCCGGGCAAATTCAAACTGTCTGTCGATGGGAAGCAGCTCTCTGCCGTGTTGGGGATTAAAGGCTCCGAATGGATATGGCAGGAAGCGGGGAAAGTATCCATCAAAAACAAACAGGCTACGCTGGCATTGCACGACCTTACCGGTTTTGACGGACGTTGCGACGCCATTTATTTCACGACCGAACAGGGCGCCGTTCCGCCATCCGATGTGAACGCGCTGGAAGCCTTCCGCCGGAAAGCCTTGCAACTGCCCGATACGCCTGCGCCGGCAGGAACTTACGACCTGGTTGTGGTCGGCGGCGGCGTTGCGGGCATCAGTGCGGCTATATCGGCAGCCCGTCTGGGGTGTAAGGTGGCGTTGATTAACGACCGCCCGGTATTGGGCGGAAATAACAGCTCGGAGATACGTGTCCATCTGGGCGGACGGATTGAAGCCGCCCCGTATAAAGAGTTGGGTAACCTGCAAAAAGAATTTGGCCCTCTCAAAGGTGGAAACGCGCAACCGGCCGGTAATTACGAAGATGATAAAAAAGCGGAAGCCGTGGCTAAAGAGAAAAATATCACCCTGTTTTCCAACTATCGTGCGTTAGGGGTCGAAATGGACGGACAAAAAATCCGGACGGTGATAGCCAAGCATATTGAGAATGGGACGGAGTTGAGTTTCAGCGCTCCCGTTTTCTCGGATTGTACGGGCGACGGGACGGTGGGTTATCTCGCCGGAGCCGACTACCGCATGGGACGCGAAGCCCGCGATGAATTTAACGAAAGCACCGCACCCGAAACGGCCGACAAGATGACGATGGGCGCTTCCGTTCAGTGGTATTCGGTGGATAACGGCTCGTCATCCTCCTTCCCCTATTTCAACTATGGCATTGCGTTCAACGATAAAAGTTGCGAAAAGGTCGCGATGGGAGAATGGACGTGGGAAACCGGTATGAACTACGACCAGATTAAAGATTTTGAACGTATCCGCGATTACGGCCTGCTGGTCGTTTATTCCAATTGGAGTTATCTGAAAAACAATCTGAAAGAAAACAATCAGTTCAAAAACCTGAAACTCGGTTGGGTCGCTTACGTATCGGGCAAACGCGAATCCCGCCGTCTGATGGGCGATTATATCATGAAAGAGGACGATGTCCGTAAATACGTTGCCCACGAGGACGGAACGGCTTCAACTACCTGGTCGATAGACTTGCATTATCCCGACCCGCAGAACACGGAAAACTTCCCCGGCGCCGAGTTCAAATCCATCGCCAAGCATATCAATATTTACCCTTATCCGATTCCCTACCGCTGCCTTTATTCGCGGAACATTGACAATCTGTTTATGGCCGGTCGCAATATCAGCGTGACGCACGTCGCTCTGGGCACTGTCCGCGTGATGCGCACCACCGGCATGATGGGCGAAGTCGTAGGGATGGCCGCCTCCCTGTGCAAGCAATACGGCGTACTGCCCCGTGGCGTTTACCAGTCTCATCTGGAGGAGTTGAAAGTCCTTATGGAAAAAGGTGTAGGCGAAAAAGCGCTTCCTAATAATCAGAAATATAATGAAGGCGGCTCATTGCCCAAACCGCCCGAACTGAAGTGATTTTGGTCAACCCCACGCGCCTTCTGCGTGATGGATGGCGCTTATTTTTGAATCAACTCGCGGTTTATGCCGATTCCGAATAATGCGAAATCGTATTTTACAGGGTCTTCGGGACAAAATTCGCGTAATCGGCCGGTAAGTTCTTCTACGGCTTTCCGGTCGTTGGTTTTGCGCTCCAGGATGCCTAATTCGCGGGCGGTATTGCTTACGTGAATATCTAAAGGGATATATAATTGACTGGGCTTTAATGAAGTCCATACGCCTAAATCAACGATCCCGTCGTTTCGTACCAGCCAGCGCATGGCAAGGTTGATACGTTTGATAGCGGATTTTCCGGAGTTGGAAGGGAAACATTTTGTATTGTGACGGGCCTCGTTGGCGTGCATCATCTCTGAACGCAAGGCCGCGGTCAAATCCCATGCGGGGACGTCCGATTCGGCTATATTCAGGCTTTTAAGGAAGTTCTCCAGCGTCCCGTGAGTTGAATAAATCTGCCGGAAACCGTGCAGCATATAGGCTAAATCGGGTTCAAAAAAGGTGCGGTGCACGTTCGCTTGCCCCAATGACCGGTAACCTTGATTCATCACAAAATCGTAGGGACTGTCGCCTAACCTGGCAAACATGCGTTCCGCATTGTTCAGTATCATTTTGCGGTTTCCCCAGGCGATGGTAGCGGCAAGGAATGCGGCTATCTCAACGTCTTGCAGGCGGGTATAACGGCGGGGAAACTGTACCGGGTCGCTGTCTGCAAAAGAAGGCGTATTGATACGGGCGACCTGTTCGTCCAACATTTCTTTGATAGTTTGTACACTCATGATGACCTTGTTTTTTCAGGCAACAAAGGTACTGTTTTTTTCTTCCTGTTCATCATTCCAATCATTTTCTAATTGATAATTGATAATTGATAATTGACAATTGAGAATTAGGAAAGAGACTAAGGAGACTGTTCTGTAAGAATCTTATAATGACGAGTTTTGTATAACGCATATTATCAACATATTGCAAATGTTCGCACAACGTCATTGCGAGTGTTAGCGAAGCAATCCAGTCAATAAGATGTTTATTCCCATATAAGGTAAAAACATTGTCTGGAACTGGATTGCTTCGTGCCTCGCAATGACGTTGGGCGCGTTGCCGTTGTTCGGAGTCAAGTCCGCAGTGACGTTGGGCATGCCGCCCGCCCTTCATGCCGTCAGAAATATCCATCAAACCTCTTTTTCGTCCAGCGTAAAATCCTAATATTTCACCGATTTTTAAAATCTTAGGCTCAAAAATGTGTATAATCAAAAAAATCACGTACATTTGTGCAATTTTTTAAATAAAGACGTAGAGAAAAGATGAATGTAATTAACAAGACGATTGATTTAGGTGATGGAAGAGTCATCACCATTGAGACCGGGAAATTAGCCAAACAGGCAGACGGCTCTGTTACCGTACGAATGGGTAACACAGTATTGTTAGCCTCCGTATGTGCGGCGAAAGAAGCCGTTCCCGGCACGGATTTTATGCCTTTACAGGTTGACTACAAAGAGAAATTTTCAGCATTTGGCCGTTTCCCAGGCGGCTTTACGCGGAGAGAAGGAAAAGCTTCGGATTATGAGATATTGACATCCCGTCTTGTGGACAGGGCGCTCCGGCCACTGTTCCCGGACAATTATCATGCTGAAGTGTTTGTGAATATCATCTTATTTTCTGCTGACGGCGAAGATGCCCCGGATGCACTGGCCGGCTTGGCCGCTTCGGCTGCGATCGCCGTATCCGATATCCCGTTCAACGGGCCTATCTCGGAAGTACGGGTAGGGCGCGTTAACGGGCAGTTCGTCGTTAACCCGACCTACAGTCAGTTGGAAAAAGCCGATATTGACATTATGGTGGGCGCTACGATAGACAATATCATGATGGTCGAAGGCGAGATGCTCGAAGTGCAGGAATCCGATATGCTCGAAGCCATCAAGGTGGCTCACGAAGCTATCAAGGAACAATGCCGCGTGCAGATCGAACTGACCGAAGCCGTCGGGAAAACCGTCAAACGCGAATACAACCACGAAGAAAACGACGAAGACCTGCGGAAAGCCGTACACGACGCTTGCTATGCAAAAGTATATGCCATAGCCGTTTCGGGTGTGGACAAACAAGCCCGCTCCGAGTCATTCAAAACGATTGTTACGGAATTTAAAGCCGGATACACCGAAGAAGAACTCGGAACAAAAGCAGCTATGATTGACCGTTATTATCACGACGTCGAAAAAGAAGCGATGCGCCGCGCCATCCTCGACGAAGGCAAACGCTTAGACGGACGGAAGACTACCGAAATCCGCCCCATCTGGATTGAAACCGATTACCTGCCGGGACCTCACGGAGCAGCCGTGTTTACCCGTGGCGAAACGCAATCCCTGACCACCGTTACCCTCGGGACGAAAAACGATGAGAAAATCGTGGATGATGTCTTGGTTCACGGGAAGGAACGCTTCCTGTTGCACTACAACTTCCCCCCGTTTTCCACCGGTGAAGCCAAACCGCAACGCGGCGTAGGACGCCGCGAAGTAGGTCACGGAAACCTGGCGCACCGCGCATTGAAACGAATGATTCCCGAAAATTATCCGTACGTGATCCGTGTGATTTCCGAAATCCTCGAATCGAACGGTTCATCTTCGATGGCAACCGTTTGTGCCGGTACATTAGCTTTAATGGACGCCGGCGTACAGATTAAGAAACCGGTTTCAGGTATCGCAATGGGATTGATTTCAGAAAATAAAGGCGCCAATTATGCCATCCTGTCCGATATCCTCGGCGACGAAGACCATCTGGGCGATATGGACTTTAAAGTGACCGGCACCAAAGACGGAATCACCGCCACACAGATGGACATCAAGGTCGATGGACTGTCGTTCGAGATATTGGAAAAAGCCCTGGCCCAGGCCAAAGAAGGACGTATGCACATCCTGGGTAAGATTACGGAAGCATTGCCCGAACCGCGTGCGGAACTGAAGCCCCATGCTCCGCGTATCGAAGTACTGACCGTCGGCAAAGAGTTTATCGGCGCAATTATTGGCCCGGGTGGAAAGATTATACAAGGCATCCAGGAAAAGACCGGCGCAACCATTTCGATTGAAGAAATCAACGGCGTAGGCATCGTCGAAGTGTCCGGAACAAATAAAGAAACGATCGACAACGCTTTGAAAGCGATTCGCGCGATTGTCTCCGTACCCGAAATAGGCGATATTTATGAAGGAAAGATTTCGTCGATAATGACTTACGGCGCCTTTGTCGAATTTATGCCGGGCAAGGACGGACTGCTTCATATCTCCGAGATTGACTGGAAGCGATTGGAGACCGTCGAAGAAGCCGGATTCCATGAAGGCGACACGATAACCGTCAAGTTGTTGGATATAGACCCGAAGACCGGAAAATTCAAACTGTCGCGTAAAGCGCTACTCCCGAAGCCGGAAGGCTATCAGGAGTACGAACGTCCGCAACAGCGTCCCCCCCGTCAGGATGGCGGCGGTAACCGCGGCGGCAGAAATGACGGACGAAATAACAGGAGGTAATCCGAAAATGAGTTCATAAAACGTCCGGAATCACTGATTTCGGACGTTTCGTGTTGAATCATTTTGGGTCGAAAGATGATCTGATTAGTTAAATTTCTCACGAAAGCAAAATAATTTTTTTATTAATCAAATATTTAGTTTACCTTTGCCGCAACATTTGAGTTTTTTATAACGGTTTTATTCTCTTATTCGAAAATTATTCGTTTTAGTTACTAAGCCTTCCATAAGCCTCACATGGTTTTAATTTAGTTTTATTCATATTTTATTTTTGTTATAAATGAACATTTTTATTGCAGGTTTGAGTTTCAAAGTAAACGACGCCGATTTAGAGAATCTTTTTGAAGAGTATGGAACGATCAGTTCCGCCAAAGTAATTACCGATCGTCAATCAGGCAGATCCAAAGGTTACGGATTTGTTGAAATGGCCGACAACGAAGCTGGCGCAAAAGCGATAGCCGAGTTAAATGGAGCTGAATATGACGGAAGAACAATTTCCGTATCAGAGGCAAGACCACGCGAAGAACATCCCAAACGTGAGTATAGCGGCGGTGGAAATCGCGACTACAATGGTGGAAATCGCGGCGGGGGTTATAATCGCCGTTAAGATTTTAATCAACAAATAGTATTCAGGCAGGCATAATCCTGACAGGGTTATGCCTGAACCTTCATGGACGCAGATCTGATTTGCGCCCATAAAAAGTTATATCCGGACGTGATATAGAGTGCCGAGGCGTTGTTTACCCGCCTTTTGTCCCGGCGCGAATAAAAAAGCAAAGAACGGTAAGCCACCCTTCGCCTTTGGCCTTTCACCCTTTACCCCTTTATCAGCGTTTCAAAATAATTTTCCGCCCTGTTTTTCGTCAAATCTGAAATTATTCACTACATTTGACCTCGCTAAATGATGAAGTTATGAGTAGAATACAGGATTTCAGGAAAGTCGCTTTCAAAGATACATCTTTTGCCGCGTTGATGAACAAGCGGATATACAATGTGTTGTTGATCGCAACGAAATATGACGCTTTTATGTTGGAAGACGACGGGCGTGTGGATGAACAGATTTTTAATGAATATACGGCGTTAAGCCTGCGCTATCCTCCCCGGTTTACGCAGGTGACAACGGAAAAGGAAGCCTTGCGGGAATTGCTCGGTAATTCTTTTGAACTGGTCATCTTTATGCCGAATATGGTGGATCAGGATATTTTCGGGGCGGCCAAGGAGATAAAAAGGCTGTATCCGTCGATTCCGATCGTTGTCCTGACGCCTTTCTCCAAAGAAGTGTCGAAGCGTGTCGCCAATGAAGACTTGAGCGCCATTGATTATATTTTCAGTTGGTTGGGAAATACGGAGTTGTTACTGGCTATTATAAAACTGATTGAGGATAAGATGAATGCGCCGAAAGATAC
>JAISJX010000391.1 GCA_031261145.1 Tannerella sp. | reverse complement strand
CGGTATTGTTCAAAAAGAGATACCAAATGAAAACGGGCGTAGTTTGCGGCCGAATTTAATTGCACGCAAGTCAGGGAATCGCCTTTGCGTTCGCATAACAGGGCGCCGTTTGCCGTATCAAAACGATACACATCCATCCATTCCGGGTCAATATCATCCGCACCCGTTCCGAGCGACGGCCCCCGATACGAACTGCGGGGAGCGGTCAATCCTTTCTCCACAAAATCCTTCTCCCCATCGACGGCTTCGGCAAAACCGGCGCCGGATTGATTGATCACTTCCAGCGGGATTGGCAAATGACTGGCCTCCAAAACGGCTCGAAGCGTCCGTTCGTAACTGCCCGAACTGATTGTGCCCGGAGTAGCCATCACGCCTACCGCCGCCGTTTCCGCTCCTTTTATGTGCTCTATCGCGCCATTCACCCCGGCATTCACCACTCCGATGACATGCACCTGCGTCCGGCTGCTGTCCAACAGTTGCTCAATATCTTTCAATCCATAAGCGGTAGCCGTATTACAGGCTATGACAACGATTTTCGCCCTTTCCTTCTTTCCGGCAGGCTTTGTTTCGTTTGCACGGGTGAAAAACCGGTCGTTCAGCATGAACAGGGCGTCTTTTACAGCCAGTTCTTCCAAGTATGCGCTCTTATTTTCCGCCGCATAACGTCCGTAAGGCATATTGGCCTGATCGGCAAGGTAGGTGAAGTTTTCACACGCGAAATCAGGAATGCCGTCTGCCTCCGGTTCCCCGGTCTTATTATTAAACCGGTCCATCACAAGCATCGATTCAAGTACCGTCAATCCTCCCGTACCCGAATCAAATACGCCAATCGGCAGGTTTTTCCGTTCGGCAGGGTAGGCCGAAAAATGGGTGTAATAGATGGACGATTTATCTGTTAACGCTTTATGGGAAACAGGAATCAGCGAAGTCGGATTTGATGGCTGAACCGGTAAAACGGGGTCTTTTACCAGCATGATTGCATCGAAAATCTCGCCTGGCTTTCCGGCAGTAAGCCGGTATTTGAATTTGGACGTTTTCTTTTGTGTATGAGCGCCTGCCGGAACCCATTTATTGCTGTCGTAAGCGGGATTCTCACTGCTTTCGCCGACACTCCACCGATAGACTTGGTAGTTCCCTGCGGGCAGATTTTTGTATTGATATGTCAATTTGCTGTTGGCCTTTTGCGCCGAGACGTAATTGTCGCCCAGATAGACTTTGCCGGCTGATTCAACTTTCTCCCATCGTCCTTTTGCTTTGGCGCTTTCGTTGTCAAGAAGGATTCTGTCCGGCGTAGAAACGCCAAAATACATGGCAATCGCGTGTAGGGTAGCTTTCCCGAAATCACGTAAATTCTGCGTATCCACCCAAATATCGCTTGCCCCGTAATAGGTATAAGGCGTTTCAATCGTGACGGCAAGCGTTTGATCGCCGAATTTATCCCAGAACCATCCTTCGGGATAGCGGGGAGCCACCCTGGAAAAACTCAACTCGCCCGGAGCTAAGTAACTGTTGTCAAACATAGTCCGGTAAGACAAAAGCAACTCTTTACACAAAAAACGGTCATTGGTCGAACCGGCCGTATGAACCCAATAGGTTGCGCTGTTGTTAATCTGCGAATGGATATTCAAGGCCAAATCCAACTTGCGGTTGGCCGTCAGTTCGGTTAATTGGCGTTTAAGGTTTTTCACCTCGACAACCGTCAGCGAATCGTTTCTGTCCCAATTGATTTCCTGATTGACGCCCAATGAATTTGAGCGCGAAAGCCCTTCGGCCACCCCGTCGGGATTGACAAACGGCACGATATAAAATACGAATGCTTTACGGTACGCCCGTGCGTCGGCATTGTCCGACAACAGCGATTCTATCAGTCCGTCGAGCTGCCACGATCCGGGCGTTTCGCTGGTGTGCGTACGAGCGTGCATCCAGACTCTGATCTTGTTCTCGTCGCTCACCGTTTGGTCGGTAATTGTCAGGAGTTGCATAGGCCGGTTGTGAAAACTGCGCCCGAAAGTTTGCACGTTTACGTCTTTATGCTGTTGCCACTGCGCAATCCGCTCTTGCAAAAACGCATTGGTATAGGGTACAAAATAAGCGATATAGGCCGTGTCGCGGTCAAAGTATTTGGATATCCGGCCAAGTCTGGCGTCGCTTTCGTTGAATCGTTTAAATTCCTTATTATCGCAGGAATACACAGCGCGTAACGGGTCTGTGTTTTTCAAATCGAAATAGATATATTTGTTTTGTACGCCCGTCACCCTGAAATAAAACCACCGGGCGCTTGGCGGCAAAGCGGTATCAACCGGATTGAGCGGGTCAAAGCGCGATTCGACGATGTACGACAGGTGTAATACGGAATCTGTTCCGGATGTTTGGATCGTTACCGAATCAATCAGCGTGACATGGCCGATGGAACCGCTTTCAAAGTCTGCGTCGAAGCGCACTTGAGCGTTTGCCGCCAAACTTATTAGAAAGGCTATCAGGATACTGCTTTTTTTTATCATCTTTTATACATTTATATTCATTACTCAAATCTGTCAGGAAACCCGTTCGCTGAGTTCCATCCAGCGGGCTGTTTTTCGGTCGATGGATTCGATAATCTCGCCCACGCGGTTGGCTTGTCTGGTCAGTTCGTCAAGCGGCAGGTTTCCGCTGCTTAGCGAGGTTTCCAACTGCGCTTTTTCGGTTTCGAGGGCGGCAATCTCCGCTTCCAACGCTTCATATTCACGGTTTTCGTTGTAGGATAACTTCTTTTTCGGCTCTTTTTCGGGACGGGCGACGGCTTTGGAAGCAGCGGCATTCTCTTTTTCTTTCTGCTCCCTTTCCTGTTGCTCTTTCCAGGCGCGATACAACGAATAATTGCCCGGAAAATCCTGAATATCCGCATTCCCATGAAACACGAGGACGTGATCGACGATTTTATCCATAAAATAACGGTCGTGCGAGACGATAATCACGCAGCCTTTGAAGTTTTGAAGATACTCTTCGAGCACATTCAGCGTGACGATATCAAGGTCGTTGGTCGGTTCGTCGAGCACAAGAAAATTCGGATTGCGCATCAACACCGTGCAAAGATACAGGCGGCGCTTTTCCCCGCCGCTTAACTTATAGACAAAATTATGCTGTTTGTCGGGCGTAAACAGGAAATAATTCAGAAACTGCGAGACGGTCAGCATTTTACCATTGCCAAGCGTGATGTATTCTGCAATATCTTGCACGATGTCGATCACTTTCTTATTTTCGTCAAACTGAAGCCCGTCCTGACTGTAGTAGCCGAACCGCACCGTTTCGCCGACGTCGAAATGTCCGCTGTCGGGAGGGATTTCGCCCACTAACATTTTGATAAAAGTGGATTTACCCGTACCATTGTTTCCAAGGATACCCAACTTCTCGTAACGGGCAAAGGTGTAATTGAAATCATTCAAAATCAGGGTATTGCCAAAACGTTTATCCACCTTTACCGCCTCAAATATTTTGGAGCCGATATACGCCGATTTGACGTTCAGTTGCACGTTTCCGGCATCCCTTTTCTGTTGCGCTTTTTCATTTAATTCGTAAAACGCATCAATCCGGTATTTGGCTTTGGAACCACGCGCCTGCGGTTGGCGGCGCATCCATTCCAACTCGGTTCGTAGCAGGTTGTTGGCACGCTCTATCTCGGTATTCCGGGCGGCCACCCGTTCGGCCCTTTTCTCAAGGTAATAGTTGTAATTCCCTTTGTATTGATAGATTTCCTGCCGGTCGATCTCGATAATCCCGTTACAAACCCGGTCGAGGAAATAACGGTCATGAGTGACCATCAGGATGCTGATGGTTGAGCGGCTCAGATAACCTTCCAACCATTCAATCATGTCGATATCCAGGTGGTTGGTCGGCTCGTCCAACAAAATCAACTCCGGCTCGGTGAGTAAGACATTGGCCAGGGCGACCCGTTTCAGTTGCCCGCCGGATAAAGTCCCTATCTTCTTGTCGAAATGGTCAATCTTCAGTTGGGAAAGGATTTGTTTGGCTTTGCGCTCGTAATCCCACGCCTTCTCATGATCCATCCGAACCATGAGTTCTTCGAGATTAGACGGGTTGCCGGATGTAATCGCCGCTTCATATTCGGCGATTAGCCGGACGGTCGGATTGGATGAATAGAAACAGGCTTCCATGACGGTCAATTCGTCCGGGTAGTGCGGCGACTGCTCCAAATAGCCCACGCGCAGGTCGTTGCGGAATACGACGTCTCCACTGTCGTATCCCTCTTTCCCCGCAATGATAGCAAGCAGTGTCGTTTTGCCGGCGCCGTTTTTGGCTATCAAACCGATTTTCTGCCCTTGTACGATGCCAAAAGTAATGTCACGGTACAAACACAAATCACCGAAGCTCTTCGTGAGGTTGTCCACCTGCAAATAACTATTCATTGGCTGAACCGCGGATTAGTTTTGTTCCTTCAAAATGACGTCGTGCGCACCGCCTTCAACGATACTGGTGGACGATACAAGCGTGATTTTGACTTGTTCCTGAAGACCTTTAATCGTTGTTGTCCCGCAACTGCACATAGTCGCTTTGATTTTCCCCAATGTAATCGTCAGGTTCTCTTTCATTTTTCCGGCATACGGCACGTAGCTGTCCACACCCTCCTCAAATTTCAGCGATTCCGTTCCGCCCATGTCGTAGCGCTGCCAGTTCTGGGCGCGGTTGGAGCCTTCGCCCCAGTATTCCTTCACGTAGTTGTTGCCTACCCGCAAAACTTTCGTCGGCGATTCGTCGAACCGGGCGAAATATCGTCCCATCATCAGGAAATCGGCGCCCATCGCCAAGGCCAAAACCATGTGGTAGTCATGCACCAAACCGCCATCGCTGCATATCGGGATATAGACGCCTTTTTCTTTCATATATTGTTCGCGGGCGTGGGCTACATCCATCAGGGCGGTCGCCTGACCACGGCCAATACCCTTCTGCTCGCGCGTGATGCAGATAGAGCCGCCGCCGATGCCCACTTTGATAAAATCCGCCCCTGCATCCGCCAGATAACGGAAACCGTCGCTGTCCACAATATTTCCCGCCCCTACCGGTATCGCGGGGTATTCGTTTTTAATCCAACGCAATGTCTCCTTTTGCCATTCGGAATAGCCGTCCGACGAATCAATGCACAAAACATCTACGCCGGCCTCTACCAATGCCGGAACACGTTTCATGTAATCACGGCTGTTAATGCCTGCGCCTACATACAGTTTCTTTGTTTCGTCGGACAATTCATCGGGATTGTTCCGGTAATTATCATAATCTTTCCTGAAAACAAAGGATACTAAATGTTGGTCTTTGTCAATAATCGGCAACGAGTTCAGTTTGCGTTCCCACAAAATCTGATTGGCTTCGCTCAGGGATATGCCCGACCGGCCGACCACCAATTTGGAGAAAGGCGTCATAAAGGCGCTGACTTTCTGGGTGACGGTGTCTTTCCCCACGCGGTAATCACGGCCGGTTACAATGCCCAGCAGTGTTCCGTTCGATGTTCCGTCGTCCGTCACGCCGATGGTCGAATGGCCGGTCTTTTCCACTAATTTAATCACGTCGGCCAAGGTATGGTCCGGCGTGAGGTTGGAATCGCTGTCCACAAACCCCGCTTTGAACTTTTTCACTTTCCGCACCATCTCCGCCTGGCTTTCGATAGACTGCGAGCCGAAGATGAACGACAGTCCGCCGTTACGCGCCAGTTCAATCGCCAATTCCGGCCCGGAGACCGATTGCATAATCGCCGATACAAACGGGATATTCAGGGTGATAGGTGAAACGCCATTGGCCGGATATTTCACAAGCGGCGTTTTCAGCGTTACATTGGAGGGTACACACTCTTTGGTCGTCAGGCCGGGTATTAATAAATACTCCCCAAACGTCCGGGATACATCATCTAAATAAATTGCCATCTGTTAATTTTTTATGAAATAAAAGATGCGCAAAGGTAAGGACTTTTTGTCGAATAAAAAAAGATTCAAAGGTTCAATAATTCAAAGATTCAATAATTCAGGGATTTCGCGCAGATTTCGCAGATTTTGGACGCAGATGGACGCGGATTCAAGAGGTCATTGGACGAAACGGCGTTAGACGGATTGGCAATCGGCCTATACATATTATTATAAGGATTTGTAATCCGCATAAATGTATCCTTCCGGTTTGTAAATCTATCGGATTGCAAATTCCATCAACGCCGTGGAATCTTGGACTCATTGAACGATTTTAATTAGTCGTTAGTTATGTTAAATAAACCAAGAAGTCAGGAACAATTAAGACGTTAAAAAAACAAAAGCGATAGTGGGATATAAGGAATTAAAGAAGTTACGGCGGTCGGACGGATTTGAAGATATTCGCGCATTTTCTTAAAATTCTTAAACCGGATGATATGATGTCACTATCTCGTCGGTTTGTCATTAAAAAAATCATACCTTTGCATTACGAAAAAAAAAGAATGTAACATAGAATTGATTTAATTATGTACGGACAATTTAAAGAGTTTTTAAGTAACGAATTAGCCGGTATAGAAGCGGCCGGTTTATACAAAAACGAACGCATTATCAAAACGCCGCAGAAAGCCGGTATCCGGGTGAATGACGGCGAAGAAGTATTAAACTTTTGCGCAAACAACTATCTGGGACTTTCCAACCATCCGCGTGTGATCGAAGCGGCTAAAAAAATCATGGATGCACGTGGCTTCGGCATGTCGTCCGTCCGTTTTATTTGCGGCACACAAGATATTCACAAACAGTTGGAAGCCGCTATCTCTGAATATTTTAAAACGGAAGATACAATTTTGTACGCCGCTTGTTTCGATGCCAATGGCGGATTATTCGAACCGTTGTTTTCCGAACAGGATGCGATTATTTCCGACGCTCTCAACCACGCTTCTATTATCGACGGCGTACGCCTCTGCAAAGCAAAACGTTATCGTTATGCGAATGCGAACATGGCCGAATTAGAAAAATGTTTGCAGGACGCGCAAGCGCAACGTTACCGTATCATCGCCACAGACGGCGTCTTTTCGATGGACGGCAATGTGGCGCCGGTGGACAAAATCTGCGCCTTAGCCGAAAAATACGACGCCTTAGTGATGGTCGATGAGTCGCATTCCGCCGGTGTAGTCGGCGCCACAGGTCATGGCGTCGCCGAGCAATACGGGCTGTATGACCGGATTGACGTCTTTACCGGCACGCTGGGAAAATCCTTTGGCGGCGCTTTGGGCGGCTTCACGACCGGACGAAAGGAAATTATCGACTTGCTGCGCCAACGTTCGCGCCCGTACCTGTTTTCCAACTCTTTGGCTCCGTCGATTATCGGGGCAAGCCTGGAAGTTTTCAACATGCTGAAAGAAAGCAATGCGTTGCATGACAAATTGATAGAGAACGTAACTTATTTCTGCGACAAGATGCAATCGGTGGGTTTTGATATAAAGCCAACACAGTCGGCCATCTGTGCCATCATGTTGTACGACGCGAAACTGTCGCAGGTCTTTGCCGGACAGATGCAGGAAGAAGGTATTTTTGTGACAGGATTCT
>JAISJX010000360.1 GCA_031261145.1 Tannerella sp. | reverse complement strand
GACCTGCCGTCCCTGTCGAAATGGACGCTCTCTTTTCTGATGATTGTCGGACGGTTGGAAATCTTCACCGTCCTCGCCCTGTTCCTCCCCGGATTTTGGAGAGAGTGATTCAATAATTGAACTATTCAAGGATTTTTCGCAGATCGAATACCGTTAGCCGCCGGCAAGGGGTTGAAACCCCTTGCTAATCATGCCTTGCAAAAGCTGCTACTCTCTTTGAATCCTTGAATTTTGGAATCTTTGAATCTCTTCAAATCATAAAAATCACTAATTCCTGAAACTTTTATCACATAAGTTTATTGTTTGCTAAAAAAACTACTTATTTTTGTATGCAACATATAATATTACCCAATGGACAGGCGAATTTTTCAGATATCTGCTTTAAGCATCTTTAACGACCAAAACTTGGCCGCGCCTAATTATTTGTCAGAGAGATGGCATCCGCCCTACATCGGTATATATGCGCCTGAAACGCGCACAAATGTATGCAATTTTAATCAACAAAAAAAGAAATACTATCTTCAAATTAAAATGGCAAAAGACGGATTTTCAGCGAAGAACCGTTCCTGCCTGTATCCCCGCGTCTTTCCACAGGGGCTTTTTGTTTATTTTTGTCGATGTATTCCCCTCGCTTGCGGAGAGGGAGCAGGGCGAGAGGGAAGAATTGAAAATTATAACTAAATGAAAGAAGAGATACTCCAAAAAGAAGAGGAAAAGCATCAGTTGGTGAAGACCGGCGTCGTTACGGACTGGCAGAAGAGTGTCCGCCGGGCGGTTCAGTCTTATCCGGACGGGGACGCAGGCGGTTTTGACAAACGCGCCTTCCTCGCTCATTTCTACCATACCATTCAATACAGCCGCTTTATCTTCAGGGAACGGGGACGGAGCGAAGCCTTAAAAAAACATTGGCGGGGGAAGGCGGCTTCCTTCCTGTCGGTTCTGCAGACGGAAAAACCGGCGCCGCTCGACCGCGAAATGAAGGTTACGCCTCCGCTTACGGTGGGATACTGCCTTTCCGACACGATATACCATACGATTTATGCACAGTTCAGCCGGGCGGCGCAGATTTTCAACCAGCCGGACGAGGTACATTCGTTTTTCGCCCGTGCGTTGCGAGAAACCTATCCCCTGTATATGGACGCCTACATGGAAGCGCTGAAAAAAGACGACGCTTCCCTCTGGAACAGCACCTGCCTCTACCTGAAAGAGTTATCCTCCAAGGTGACGAACTATGCGCTGGCCAACACGGACAGAGCCGGTTATCAGGATATTGTCCGCGACCATACCTGGAGCAGCGCCTACGAACTGCTAAGGAAACGGTTTGTCGAACAAACGGGAAACATTCCCGTCTTCCATACCGGGGCGGACTTCCGCAACTATATCATCAAGTCGTGCCATTACCTGATAGACAATGCGTACAAGAAATATGCAGGGAAGGAATGTTACGTGGAAGATACAACCATGCTATTCGATGAAGAGGATGACTCCGGATCCATTCGGTTGGAAACGGTTGTTCCGGCTTTGTATGCGGACGAGGAAGACTGTCAACCGGTTGATTCGTTGGATGCCGGTGTGAAAGAATTGGAGATTGATGTAAACAACGCCTACGAGGTTGCTTATGCCGTTTCGATTATCCTGCTGAACACGTCGCACCCGCTGTACCGGCGGCTTACCGAAGGGATAGAAGACAAAGTGAGCCTGCTACTCGACAAGGCCGTGCAGGGACTGAGCTACAACGAGATTGTGGAGGAACGGTATGGAGCGCTGGAGACCGGCGCTTTCCAGCGGGCGGTGGTCAAGGCGAGGAAAGACTATGAGCGCGTCCGGAAAACGCTAACCGGTAAACTGATTGAACTTGTAGAAGAAAAAAATAAAGTTCCGTTTTTGTCACATCGCGGGAAGTTGGCAGATGTTCAAATAAAGAAACAATTACAATGAAACCAAAAGACTGTCATTCCCGTTCCGAAGCGGAACGATACCTGCTCAACCGGATGTCGCCGGACGAAGAGACCGCCTTCCAAACGCATTTGGAGGCTTGCGAGACCTGCCGCGCCTGTCTGAAGGAACTGCGGAATCTCTCCATCATATTGATTGAGAAAGAAGAAACGACGGCTGTCCGGCGCCAACTCTCCCCGTGGATGGCCGCGGCTGCCTGTATCCTGCTTGTCGTGGGTTTCTCGTTCTTTTGGGGAAATTACAATACCCGGACAGGGCAAAGCGGAGAACCTCACGACGTATTTATCAACCAACAACAACGGGCAACCATTGATTCCGTCCAGCCGGCCGTGGACAGCCTGATAATATTAAAAGAAACAAAATAAATGACATATAGAGATAAGAAATATTCCAAAGTCCGAAGGACTTTCATGTCAATAACCCCTTGCAAGCGTAGCGCAGCTCGGGGTAATGAGAGACCTTCCATACTTTCGGAACTATGTAGCAGTTCAACCCTCTACGGGGTTGGGGGATGTATATGTTACTGTTACCCCGAGCTACGCACGGGGTTATTCAAATTAAACGCCTTCGGCGTATGGGGAATTGCAAATATGTCGGATACTCAAATAACTTTTATATGATAATGAAACGAATCATCTTATCTTTCCTGTTCGTCTGTCTGGCGCATGGCATCCACGCCCAGCGGATAGACAATCCGGAAGCCGAAGCCGTGGGCGGAAACATACGCATCACCTTTTCGCTTCAGTCGGATACGTATCTGGACTTGTCGCTTCAGTATTCCGAAAACAACGGCCTCACCTTCAAACCGTGCGAGACCGTAAGCGGCGACTTGGAAAACCAGTTGAGCGGCGATAAATCGCTGTTATGGGATTGCGGCAAAGACGGTATCATTATGGGCGATTTCGTCTTCAAAGTGGTAACCGCCCCCGCCAAAAACCCGCCGAAAAACGAGCCGGTTGTTTCTGACACACTGCCGGAAAAGCAGGAAACCGGGAAGTCCAAACGGCAGGAGGAAAAGGATAAAAAGCGGGCTGAGGAACAGACCAGAAAGCAGGCGGCAAAGGAAGAGCAAGCTAAAAAGCAAATGGAGAAACAGGCATCCGCCAAGACGACTGTCGAGAAAAAGCCTTCTATCCCGTCAGACCTGAAAGGAAGTCTGTTCCTGATGCCGGGCGTTTCCATCGGTAATACCTTGTCCGGGTCATTGATGGCCGGATATATGAAAGATTGGGGCGGGTATGCCAAATTCAAATCGAATTTCGCCTCCAAGGGAACGTATGAAACAGGCGGGAAAAATGACGGCTACTATAATAGTGACTATGCAAAAACCGGGCGTTTATCCATATCGGCAGGACTGACAAAGCGTTTGACGGAATCCTGCTTTTTATATGCAGGCGCAGGGTATGGCAGTAAATGGGTGCAGTGGGAAACTACTTCCTCCCAACTTGTGGAGATAACGGATTTATCCTATTCAGGCATAGAGCCGGAGGCAGGAGTGATTTTCAAAATCCGGAAATTCGTTATCAGCGGGGGCGCCAGTTTACTGGCAGGTAAAAGCATGGTTTTTGAAGCAAACATAGCTATCGGTTATACGTTTTAAAAAATAAATGACGGAACCTTAACAGGGTTTCAATCCTTGTTAGGGTTCGGTTCGGATTATAATAATAAAGAAAATAAAAGCGAAATGAAAAAAGGATTTATATTTTGTATCTGTGCACTGCGTAGATTCAACTACTAAATGCAACTTTATTATTAACAAATTTAAAGAACCTGTCTTTTGGATTTGCGAAGTTAAGCATTTTTCTTGGTCTTCGATTAATTTTATGTT
>JAISJX010000335.1 GCA_031261145.1 Tannerella sp. | reverse complement strand
TAGAGCGATTTATATGTTTTATATACTTCATGTATTTCTCTTATTTCTTGTTATTTTTAGAAAAGATAGGATGTTTTCCTGGAATGAAAAAATATTTTCCGTTTTTTTGTAATTATTTTGGGTAAAAGGGTTGTGGCGAAGCTATCTTTTAGAATAATGTTAAGGCTGCCCGTAAATAACAGACAGCCTTCCATAATCAATATCTCCGTATTGAAATCCGATCAATCATTTTCCGGTGTTATCCGGCTGGTTATAATTCCCTTATCCAGATATTGCGGAAATTGATCGGTTCGCTGGGATCTCCATGACTTTGCAGGGAGATCGGTCCGGCGCCGTGTTTTTCCACTTTCGGGAAACCGATATATTCCGTCGTACCGAGAATCGTTGTGTTGTTTTGCACAACAACGCCGTTGTGAATCACGGTAATAGTCGGAGGTATCCGATACGTCCCATCTTCTTTGAAAACGGGCGCTGTGTAGATAATATCATACACGTTCCATTCGCCCGGTTTACGCATGGCGTTTACCAACGGTTTGGATTGCTTGTAGATACTTCCGGCCTGTCCGTTGGCGTAAGTTGCGTTTTCGTAGCTGTCCAACACCTGCAATTCATATTTTCCCTGCATGAAAATACCGCTGTTACCACGCCCCTGGCTTTTGCCGCTAATGTTCGTCGGAGCACTCCATTCGATATGCAGTTGGTAACTCTCGAAGGATTTTTTCGTCTGGATATCCCCGGCTTTTTTGTTTACCGTAAATGTACCGTCGTTATTGACAGTCCATTGAGCCGGGCCTTTGTCCTTTGAACTTTCCCAGGCGGAAAGGTCTTTTCCATCGAATAAGATAATAGCATCCGAGGGCGCCGTGTTGGTTTTGATGTCTCCCGGCGTCACAATAGCCGGTTGAGGTAACCAAAATTCGGACATACCGGGACGCATGGGTTCAGGTTTGGGATATTCTTCCTGAGCGCTGACAGCTAAGCTGATAAAGCATGTTGCAGAAAGAAAGCCGAGTTTAATACATTTGTTATTCATGTCTAAAATATTTGAATTAATAATGACAAAATTACGAATTATTTCCATACCCTGTTATCAAAATCGAGAAAAATTTGAATTATTTTATTATTTTTCAACTTGGCTGTATCCAACGCACGTAGGCAAAGTCCATACGGTGAGGCAGTTTGGGATTGACGGGATAAACACGGAATCCGAGTTTCAAATGACCAAATTCTTCCGCTTCCTCCTTCAATTCAAAAAAGAGCCTCGATCCATCTTCTTTTATCAGCGTGAAAGGGACTGCCGAGACAAACTCAACAGTATGATTCTCCTGATTTTCTCTCGTATAAACCAATTCAACACCTAACATACTTTGCAGTTCTTCCCGATCGATCACGATGCGGATGGAATAGCCTTCACCGACAACCGGACGATCGACCAGGTTATACTCGAACGAGATGACCTGGAATTGATCCCAATGCTCGGCCACTTCTTTTTTCCATTCAACAATCTCTTTCGCCTCCGCATAATCATTTTCTATCAGGACGGCGGAACGTTTGGCCAACTTATTATAGAAGCGATCGACATAGTCGTCCAGCATCCGCTTCATCGTATAATCCGGTGCAATTTGCGAAATGGAATTTTTGATATACTGAATCCATTCGGGCGAATATCCCGAATCGTTTTTGGCATAATAAAGCGGGATGATTTCGTCTTCTAACATGTGATAGATGGTTGCGGCATCTAATTGATCCTGATACTGTTGATTATCATACGTCCGCTTATCCGTCAATGCCCAGCCGGCGCTTACCCGGTAGCCTTCGTACCACCAACCGTCTAAAACGGAGAAGTTCAGTACGCCGTTCATTTCCGCTTTTTCGCCGGACGTACCGGACGCTTCCAATGGGCGGGTAGGCGTATTCAGCCATACATCGACGCCGGAAATCAAACGGCGGGCCAGACGCATATCGTAGTTCTCAAGGAAGATGATCTTCCCCATAAACTCCGGGCGGCGGGATATCTCGACAATATGTTTGATTAATCCCTGTCCGCCACCGTCGGCGGGATGCGCTTTGCCGGTGAATACGAATTGAATGGGATATTTTTCGTTATTGACGATTTTAGCCAGGCGGTCTAAGTCGGTAAATAACAGATGCGCCCGTTTATACGTTGCAAAACGGCGTCCGAATCCGATCAACAAGGCATTCGGATTGATTTTTTCCAATAATGAGACCACCTGCAGAGGGTCGCCCTGATTTTTCAGCCAAGTCTCCCTGTATTGCAGTTTGATATATTCAATTAATTTCTTTTTCAGCGCTTTGCGTATCGCCCAGATTTCATTATCGGGAACGGATTGTATCGCGCTCCATATCTCTTTATTGGATTGGTCGTTCAGGAAATTCCTGTCAAAGATTTCGGCATAGTATTTTTTCCATTCGGTAGCTGTCCAGGTAGGCATGTGCACGCCATTGGTTACGTAGCCGACATGCAGTTCTTCGGGAAAATAACCTTTCCATATCGGGGCGAACATGTGTTGGGACACTTTGCCGTGCAACCAACTGACGCCGTTTGCTTCCTGACACGTATTGAGCGCAAAAGTACTCATGCTGAATTTTTCATTACTGCCCGGCGTCTGGCGTCCCATATCAATAAATTCCTGCCAGGAGAGACCTAATTTTGCAGGAAATTCGCTCATGTACTTTCCGAACAGCGTTTCGTCAAAATAATCATGACCGGCCGGAACGGGCGTGTGAACGGTATAAAGCGCAGAGGCGCGAACGACTTCCAGCGCCTGATTGAAATCCAACTTTTCATTTTGGATGTAATCGACTAAACGCTGTACATTAATTAATGCGGCATGTCCTTCGTTGGAGTGGTAAACCTGCTTTTTGATTCCCAACTTATTCAACAGGTGTATGCCGCCGATACCCAACATATATTCCTGTTTCATACGGTTTTCCCAGTCGCCGCCATACAGTTGGTGCGTGATGGATCGGTCCCATTCGCTGTTTTCGGGAACATCCGTATCCATCAGGTACAGGGGGATGCGTCCGACGCTAATCTTCCAGATGTTGGCATAGATAACCCGTCCCGGAAAAGGCACTTCCAGCACTATCGGGTTTCCTTCGGCATCCAACACCTGTGTCAGAGGCAACTGCGTGAAATTCTGCGCTTCGTAATTGGCTATTTGCTGCCCGTCCATCGACAGGGTTTGCGTAAAATAGCCGTAGCGGTAAAGGAATCCGACGGCCACAAGGTCTATATTGCTGTCGCTGGCTTCTTTCAGGTAGTCGCCGGCCAGGATGCCCAGACCGCCGGAGTAGATTTTCAATACATTCGTCAGCCCATATTCCATACTGAAATAGGCCACCGAGGGTTTGGCCGTATCCGGTTTCGCCTGAATATAGTCTTTAAACTGCGTATATACATCCGCGATTTGCTGCATTAAGTCTTTATCTTTCAGGATTTCTTCTATCCGTTTATAGGATAACTTCTGAAGTAAAAGGGTAGGATTACCTGCTGTTTTATCCCAAAGATTGCGGTCGATTGCACCGAAGAGTTTGCTTCCTTCATAGTTCCATACCCACCAAAGGTTTGCTGCAATTTCTTGTAAGGGTTTCAATTGTTCGGGGAGCTTTGACTGAGAATAAATATCTCTCCAAACAGCTTCATTTGAGTTTCTTGCCTTGATTTTCATTGTCTTTTAAATCTTTATGTTCATAACTATGCACGAATGTTTTGGTGATGCAAAGGTAGGAAATATTTGAAAAACCAAATGCTAATTTATAATTTTAACTAAATAAATTTACGCAGAAAAACATACATGCCTAAATTTCAAACATTAACGGCGTTCTTGATTCTGCCCGCGGCGTTTGCAAGCGCTATGTCGTATGCGGTGAGATAATGTGCGATAAACAGTTTCCATTCGGCTTTGGAGGCTAAATCCATACAATGTTTGCGGATATTGCTCCGTTCCGCCTTCTCTTTCCGGATCAGGGCGAGCAACCGGCCGGAAATAGTCCCGACCACTTCGTGATAGTTGCTGTCCGTTCGCCGGATAACGACCGCACCGTCTTCGACTGTATCGCCGTGGATATGGTTTTTCGCCCATAAGCCAAATCCGGCCAGGTCTGTTGTAATGGTAGGAATGCCGAAAGCGATGCTTTCCATCGGCGTATATCCCCACGGTTCGTAGTAGGAGGGAAAAACAGTTGCATCCATACCGGTCAGCAAATCGTAGTAGGGCAGGTTAAAGATACCGTCGTTCCCATCCAGATAACAGGGAATAAAGATGATATTCAGTTTTTCGGACGCCCGGTTCGTGAAACCTGCCTGCGAAATGAAATTCATAATGCGGTCTTCCTCCATCCGGTGGAGCCAGTGGGTAATAA
>JAISJX010000334.1 GCA_031261145.1 Tannerella sp. | reverse complement strand
CACATTATCCGATAAGCGACCGGCTATATCACAAAGGATGCCTTCGTCTTCCTCCCGGTAAGCCTCTATAAAACAGGGGATATTTCTGAAACTAATGGCTTTTGTTCTGGAAAAAGTCTGTAACGGGTAGAACACGCCATATCGTTCCGTGTAACCTTTAAAAATATCCAACGGCAAACTTCCCGCCGTATGAATCCACAATCCGTTATTCGGCAGCATCCGGGCGATAATATCCTGTAAAACGGAATCTTTCAGGGAGAAAACATACAAATCAGCATCCGTTGCAACCTCATTTAGTTTCGTTGTCCACTGTGTATGCAATGTTTCGGCCAGAAGCCGGGCATTCGCCTCGCTTCGGCTAAAGATTTGGATGATAGTGATTCCCTCCTTTTGCATCGCATGGGAAAGGTGGGTTGCCACATTTCCTGAACCGATAAAAACTGCTTTGACAGGCTGATGCTTCTTTTTCTGGGCGGTTTTCAGAATCGGTTCCACCTGTTCCGGCGAAAGCAACTGGTTGGTAAACTTGCGCGTACTGCGACGGTTTGTAATCAGCGATGTAAAATCCATACTTCTTTTTTATAAAAAGGCAAAGGTAGCGTTTTTCGGCTAAAAAACGACAGGAAACCGTGAAAAATCGCTTTTCGTTGGCGACGCTCCGGCGCATTAAAATGAGATTTAGTATTTATTTTTGCCGGATGAATATACGCTTTATGGTTTTTTTGCGTTAATATAACCATAAAGTAAATGAACTATGAAGCATTGTGCAATTGTAGCACTGTTATTTTTGTCGCTGTCAGTGAATGTTTTTGCTCAGGGCGGGCGAATCAAAATCACTGGGAATGTGCGGGATGTCGATGACAATCCGTTGGAATTGGTGGCTGTCCAGGTAAAAAATACATTGATTGGGACGGTCACTAACGACAAAGGATTTTATTCTCTTTCGGTCGCTCCCGGAGATTCGGTTGCGCTGATTTTTTCCTGTCTGGGATACAATAAGGCTGAGCGGATTATCCCACGGGCGACGCAGGATATGCGTGTGAATGTACAGATGAATTACTTTTCCGTGGAACTGGGCGAAGTAGGAGTGACAGCCGTGCGGAGACAGACGACCACGATGGAAACGATTGATGCAAACCGGATGAAAATATTACCCGACGCCTCGGGAGGTAGTATTGAAAGCCTGTTGGTTACCTACGCGGGCGTTTCGTCCAATAATGAATTAAGTTCGCAATATTCTGTACGAGGAGGAAGTTATGACGAAAACATCGTCTATGTCAATGGATTGGAAGTATTTCGCCCCTTGTTGATTCGTTCGGGCGAGCAGGAAGGACTCAGCTTTATCAATCCGAGTATGACTGAATCCGTGCAATTTTCGGCCGGTGGATTTGAAGCGCGATACGGCGATAAGATGAGTTCGGTGCTGGATATCACCTACAAGCAACCCAAAGAATTTGAGGCTTCGGCATCCATGAGCTTGTTAGGCGCAAGCGCATACGTCGGCAGTGCGACCGGAAAATTTACGCAAGTCACCGGAATCCGGTATAAGACAAGCCGTTCACTCTTAGGTACGATGGATACGAAAGCGGAGTACGACCCTCAATTTGTGGACGCACAAACCTATATCACCTGTAAGTTGACGCCGCGGTGGGATGTGAATTTCTTGGGAAATATATCCTCTAACAATTTCAAATTCACACCGGAAAGCCGTGAAACCGATTTCGGAACCATGCGTAATCCGCAAAAATTTGTCGTCTCCTTTAACGGGAAGGAGCGGGATAAATTTCAAACCTTTTACGGGGCGATGACCTTGAAATACAGGGTGAGTGAAAAATCCGATGTCGGTTTACAAGCCTCCGCTTTTAATAGTAGTGAAGAAGAAAGTTACGATATAACAGGAAGTTACCGGATGGATATGGCCGCTTCGGACGAGATAGAGAATCCCGTTGAGGCTTTAACCGTAGCGCGTTATCACGAACATGCCCGCAACCGTTTATCAGCCAGTGTCGCCCATGCCGGATTGTTCGGCGAATCGCGGATAACCTCCAACCAAACTGTAAAATGGGGCGCCAACGTTCAATTTGAAGGTATTACCGATAAAATCAGCGAGTGGGAAAAACGTGATTCCGCCGGATATTCCCTGCCGCAGACCGGAACGGATGTAAATATGATCGCCAATCTTTTTTCGGATAACAAGCTGAAGAGCAAACGTTTTTCAGGATATGTACAAGACGTCTTCAAATTCCGCACCAAACAGGGACTGTTTACGCTTGTTGGAGGCGTCAGAGGCAGTTATTGGTCATTTAATGAAGAAGCTATATTCAGTCCGCGCGTTTCGTTGGGTTTTATTCCAAACGCCAACCAGAACCTGACCTTCCGCTTAGCCTCCGGATTATACTACCAATCTCCTTTTTACAAAGAGTTGCGTATAGAGGCGCCGGACGAGCGTGGCAACAGCATTATTCTGCTAAACGACCGGTTGAAATCGCAGCGCTCTATACATTATATAATAGGCAGCGATTATACCTTCCGTGTGGATAGGCGAAATTTCAAGTTGACCGCCGAGGCTTATTATAAAGATTTGGACAATGTCAATCCTTATACGGTCGATAATGTGAAAGTCCGTTATTACGGCGAAAATTGCGCTACCGGCTATATTGCTGGGTTGGATATGAAACTATTCGGCGAATTTGTTCCCGGCATGGATTCGTGGCTTAGTTTGTCGTTGATGAAGTCGGAGCAGACCATCCGGGGCGTGACAAAAGCCCCGATGCCCAATAGTCAGGGCTATAATGTCTCGCTTTATTTTCAGGACTATTTTCCCGGCTACAAGCGTGCGATGTTTAATCTGAAAGGCGTTTTGGCAGGCGGTTTTCCGGTCACTGCTCCCCGCAAAGGTTATGAAAGCGGCTATCGTCGCACCCCCGCATACCGGCGGGTTGATATAGGCTTCACCTACCAACTGGCCGGCGAAGACAGCGATCTTATGAATAGGGGATTCTTCCGGAACTTTAAAAATATCTGGCTCGGTATTGATGCTTTTAATCTTTTGGATATCAGCAATACAGGCTCGTACTATTGGATTACGGACGTCTATAATCAACAGTATGCCATCCCGAATTATTTAACTGGTCGCCAGTTGAATGTACGCATTTCCGTCGATTTTTAAAAGGAAATTTTCTCTTCGTTTAATAACAACTTGTTTTGCAGCGAAGTGTGATTTTTTTGAAAAAAAGTTCCAAAAATATTTGGTGGGAGAAAAAATAGTCCATATCTTTGCACCCGCTTAGAGAGACAAGCACACTGCGAAGGCAGAACGAAGTATGAAGATTATTGTTTTGGGTTATTGTATATCATTCGATATTAACAGATTAATAAAATAGTCAAAAAAAAGATTCCAAATAATTTGGACTTTTATATAAAAGTCCGTATCTTTGTAGTTCCCATTTTGAAAAAGGTGATAAAAAAACAATCGGCGAGTGCGCCGGATGTTTATATATAAAAGAGTTCTTTGAAAGATTTACATGATACAAGATGTAGTACAAGAGATTTGACTTCAGGAATGGGGTTAAATTGGAAAGAAGGAAGTCAAAAAGATTTTCGATAAAAGTACCGTCAATAAGAAACAGGAAGGAATAAAACGGTTATTCGAGCGAGGAAATAAAAAAGAAAACAATACAAACAACGAAGAGTTTGATCCTGGCTCAGGATGAACGCTAGCGACAGGCTTAACACATGCAAGTCGAGGGGCAGCATAAGGTGTAGTAATACATTGGGTGGCGACCGGCGCACGGGTGCGTAACGCGTATGCAACCTACCTATCAGCGGGGGATAGCCCGGAGAAATTCGGATTAATACCGCATAAAGCAGGGGTCCCGCATGGGAATATTTGCT
>JAISJX010000182.1 GCA_031261145.1 Tannerella sp. | reverse complement strand
ATATCGGTTTTCAAGGCAAACACGGCAACGCCACGATATGGTTCAGGAATGTCAGGATTAAAGAATTGTAAACTAACAAATTAAAATGTGAACACGAAATTATTATTCTTATTAAAACTGACTACAATCTGCTCTCTTGTATTTTGTAATACATTCCCGGTGAAGGGACAGCAAACGGAAGAACTTGCCGTGGCAGTTGAAAATGCCTTCGGGAAGCAATCCGTTATCAGTAAAGACGCCTCCGTCTTGGAGTGGAAACTTTGGGGATACCGGCCGGAAGTATGGCGCTCGGATTTTAAATTCGGAACGCTGTCGGGTAGGAAGGCTGAGTTTATGAATATACCTGCAAGGGTGCCCGGATCAGTACAGCAGACCCTGAAAGAAGCCGGATTAGTATCCGACTGGAATATCGGCCTGAATTATTACTCGGCGGAATGGATCACCAACAGGCACTGGCTTTATGCCGCCCGCATACCGGACGGATGGCTGAATAAAGCTAACGGACAGATTTTTCTTGATTGCGACGGATTGGACTACAAGGGAACGGTAGTCGTTAACGGCAAAGAAGCCGGAAGTTTTGACAATGCCTTTATCCCGTACTCTTTTCGTATCGACCCTTTCCTGAAAGAAACCGGCAATACAATAGTGATTGTCTTTGAGTGTCCTCCCGAAAATCTGGGACAGGTCTGTTGGACATCCAAGATAAAGGACTGGAAACCGCGTTTCAACTACGGTTGGGACTGGGTACCAAGGATTGTTCAGATTGGTATTTGGGATAACGTCCGCTTTGTCACAATTCCGGAGAAACTGCCGGTTATAAAGGAAATGGACATCGTTGCCGACGTTTCCCAAAAGGAAGACAAAGGAAACCTGAAGGTCAAACTACAGTTCACATATCCCGTACAGTCACAAAAGGTAAAAATAACGCTCGCTGACAGTCATAAACCGCTTATCAGCGAAGAAGTAAGCGCCAAAGACCTTGTTGCGGGAAAAACATGGGAAAAACTGAAAGTAAAGCGCTGGTATCCCAATGGCGAAGGCGAACAGCCTTTATACCGCCTACAAATTTCTTTCCTCAATGCGGACGGAACGATGATTCAGCAGATGGAACGCCGCGTGGGATTCCGCCATATCGAATGGTTGCCGTGCGAAGGTGCGGTGGCTCATGCCGAACCATGGGTTTGTAGCGTGAACAACAAACCGTTGTTCCTGCAAGGCGTCAACTGGACACCCATTCGCCCGAACTTTGCCGACTTGGAAGAAGCGGATTACAGATTACGGCTTAAACTGTACAAAGAATTAGGCATCAATGTTATCCGGATATGGGGCGGCGGATTTGCCGAAAAAGATTGGTTGTATGACCTCTGCGATGAATTGGGAATACTCGTGTGGCAGGATTTTCCGGTCAGTTCATCGGGCTTGGATAATTATCCGCCAACCATTCCGGAAGTCATCAATGTGATAGCGAATATTGCCGATCGGTACGTTACCCGTCTGCGCCATCATCCGGCTCTGCTATTGTGGTGTGCCGGAAACGAGCTTTATGAGATGGGCGATGTGGCGCCCGTTACCGACAAACACCCGCTGATCGGAGCAGTCAAAAAAAGGGTTCAGTTGCTTGACCCTACTCGAAAATTTGTAAACGGATCTCCTTCCGGACCGAATATTTATGCCAATTACGGCAATTACGGTAGCGGTAACAACTGGGATGTGCATGGTCCATGGACATTACCCTTTAAAGACAAAAAGCAGGATATGGCTGATGTACATGATTTCTGGGAAAAAGACGACGCCTTGTTTCATTCCGAGGTAGGCGCTCCGGGCGCCGTATCGGCTGAAATGATGCGAAAATACAGTGGTAATCATAATCCGCTTCCGGCAAGTTTTGAAAATCCGCTTTGGCAAACCGTCAACTGGTGGATCGAATGGGACGACTATCTTTCCACACACAATGGACAAGCGCCCGCCACATTGGAGGACTATGTCAATTGGAGCCGGCAACGCCAGTCCGAAGGATTATGTATCATGTTGGATAATTGTAAAAAGAAGTTTCCCCGTTGCGGTGGTGTTATCCTCTGGATGGGGCACGACTGTTTCCCCTGCCCGTCTAACACCTCCATCATTGACTTTGAAGGAAACCCGAAACAGGCGGCATTGGAATTGAGCAAAATATGGAAAAGTAATAATTAAAAAATATCGTGTTTTACGCAAGAATAAATAATAATTTAGACCTCTCTGTCATTGCGGGCTTGACCCGCAATCCCCTGATATTCGTTAATCAATTGTTGTCGTAATTTGCAAGAATAGTGTTTAACGGCTTAGCAGGAGATTCCTTGCCTTCGGCTGCGGAATGACTGCACCCACGGGGGAGAAACGGGATGAAAGTATTTGGCGCGGCTCCGCCGCGCCAAATACTTTCATCCCCAATCATAAACAATGCACACCGTCATGTCGACCGAAGGGAGACATCTCATGACATTCGTTAATCACTATTAACTAATAATTTACAAAAAAGGTATTTAACGGTATTCAGGGGATTGCGGGTCAAGCCCGCAATGACAGAGAGGCCGCTAAATTATCATTTATAGAAGTACCTGAGCAGTTAGCGAAAAGAACCAACCCATTTGTCTGGATTGGTTCAGTTTTTTTAACTGCCTGTTCAATAAAACGTTTTCGGGCTTTTGAAGCAGCGAATCTTCTTCCAATATTTCGAGGGCGAAATCGTTCTCCAATTGCGATTAATTATGCTTGCTCATAAATGGGGCTTTCTATATTAGGCGCAAATTAACGAAAAAAATGACAAGAGCCTAAAGAGTTGAGTTCCGGCGATAATTTATCTTTCTTGCTTTCAACAAAATATTATCCGTCCGAATTTTCATATAACTAATTTTTTTCATACTTTTGTAGCTGAATATTAACATTCAATTTTTATCAAGATGAATGCACAAAAAGTGGATACGTTTATCATGTCAAACAGCAAGTATTTTGACAGTTATCAATTATTGACAATCAAGCAGCAATTACTTGATTCACCGGAAGAAAAATGGGACAGAATTCAGTTCCTTCAATTCAAAGACCCAACCATCACACTGATCATTTCCTTGCTTGGCGGCGGTTTGGGTATTGACCGTTTTTTTATCGGCGATGTAGGTTTAGGAATTGCGAAACTACTCACATGCGGTGGATTAACAATTTGGGCGATTGTTGATTTGTTCTTGATCATGTCTGCCGCT
>JAISJX010000112.1 GCA_031261145.1 Tannerella sp. | reverse complement strand
TTTACGTCATAATAGAGTTCCAGCTTTTTCAACACATCACTAAGTACTTCTTTTTGAAAACAGTATATGCCATCTTTCCATAAAAAGTAATCAGGATGCGTAATTTTTTCTAACGCCATCCGGCCGGATTGAATAACAACCTGTTCATTCGCTTTTAAAACAACTCCTTTTGATTCCGCTTTCGGATAATAGACTTTCAAACTTCCTTCAATCAGGCTGGTTTGAATCTTCTTTTCATGGCTATAACTACATACATTAAATGTTGTGCCCAAAACTTTCATCTCGACTCCCTGCGAAGATACAATAAAGGGTTTCTTTGCGTCTTTTGCAACTTCAAAATAGGCCTCTCCGTCAATAGTTACCCGCCTCTCATCGCCCTGAAACGGGACCTGATAAGATAACGTCGTTTGTGCATTCAGCCAAACGCCCGTTCCATCCGGCAAAGTCAGGTTGATACGTTGTCCGGCGGGAACGTACAATGTATTCATCGTTGAATTAGCCGGTTGGGTGGATAGCTCCCTAAATGCAAACCAATGGGTGGAAATGATTAACAAGGCGATTACGGCTGCATATCCTGTTGTTTTTAAGGCTATCCGGTATATTTTACGTGTCCGAAGCCTTTTCATAAAACGGATATAGCCGTCCTGTCCTTCTTTATCATTATACGTCTGATCGGATAACGCGGTAATGGCACGGGTATTCTTATACTCAATAAATTGACGTTTCAATTCACTGTCTGATTCTACCCGCTTCAAATACGCTAACCGTTCCGATGCGCTAAGCTCTCCCTGAAAATATTTCTCCAATTGTTCTCCCATTTCTAATTTTTATAGCGATTTACTAATATAACACTTGAACAATAAAAATCCGCTAAACAATCGGAGAAAAATTTTAGTTAAATTTCAAAAACTGACTAAGGGAGGTAGTCTTTTAGTTTAATTTTCAATTTCTTGCGGGCTATACCCATTTGGGTTTCAACCGTATTGACTGTAATATTTAATTCTTCGGCAATTTCTTCCTGCTTTTTACCTTCGATTTTACTTTTAATATATATTTCGCGACGCCTGGGGGACAACGTATCAATGGCGTCAGCTAAGGCTTTTTCAATATCTTCCTCCGAAATAAAATGGTCGTTTAAAACTTCCAATGAATCCAGATTCATCTGCATGGTAATCATAAACTCTTCCTGCAAATGCTCAGCCGTTTTTTGCCGGATTATTTGATGGCGGAGAAAATTGAGAGACTTGTTTTTTACCGCCGTAAAGAGATATGCAACCAGATTGGTATGGGTCAAAAAGAGTTGCTTTTTTTCCCACAGTTCCATAAAAACATCTTGCACAATATCTTCAGCCTCTCCGTCCGATATAACATATTCTTTTGCAAAATGCTTCATCTTTGAATAATAGGAACGGTATAGCTGTTCAAATTTTTTCCCTATATCATCCATGACATTATTTTTAAATAGTTTCTCCGGACAAAATCACAAAAAAATATTCTTTATCAGAAATTTCCCGCATTTTTCCGTTCAAATGATTTATATACCCATGCTCCGAATAAAGCAATGACAATAAAGCAAATAAACGGTATGAAAAACGACACCCGTATCGACGAGAAAGCCGGGCCGAACCATGTAGCATTGTCTATCAATACGCCTTGCAACCATGGCATTATACTTCCGCCACCTATCGCAAATATCAGACCTGACGATGCAAGTTTCGCCTCGTCGCCCATGCCTTTCAGCGCTATTCCATAGATAGTGGGAAACATCAGCGACATGCAAGCCGAAACCGCTACCATCGAAAATAAGCCCCAATAAGCGCCAAAATATTGACCCTCCACGTACTGTGCATTCGGCAAAACGATTGCCCCAAGTACAAATATCCCGCCTCCAATAGCGAGAACAGTCAGCAATACGCTCGGTTTAACATATTTAAGAAGGAAAGTGCATATAAAACGGCTTGTTACGAAGATCGCCATCGCCACAATATTGTAATTCTGCGCGATAGACTGGGGCATATCCAATTCCTTGTTGGCATACTGGATAATAAAAGTCCAGACCATAATCTGCACGCCCACATAAAACGTCTGCGCCACAACCGACCACAGATAACGTTTGTTATTGAAAAGGATACCGATGGTCTTTTTCAGCGAGTAGGATTTGTCTTCCGCCAAAGTTATTCGCGGCAAGCGGGTAAAGATGAAAAGCAGGAAAAATGCCATAACGACAAGTCCCAGAATAAGATATGGGACACTGACAATACCCAGGTCGGCTTCTCTGACACTCATTAGGGCGGAAGGATCAACCTCCAGCAACGCTTTACGGACTTCTTCGGCATACGGTTTGGTTACGTCAATTGCAGCAGCGGCATCCGCGCTTTTCTGTTGCAGGATAGTCAAAGCATTATGGTCGTTGGCTTCCAGTTTGGTAAGGATTACCTGGCTTGCAACAAACATACCCGTAATCGACCCCATCGGGTTGAATGCCTGTGCAAAATTCAGCCGCCGTGTAGCGTTTTCATCAGGTCCAAGAGCAAGGATATAGGGATTTGATGTCGTTTCGAGGAACGAAAGACCGCAGGTCATCACAAAATAGGCAATCAGGAAAGCCCAAAATGCCATGGCGTTACCGGCAGGAATAAAAAGAAGGCAACCGACGGCATAAAGCGCCAGTCCGACCAAAATCCCATTCTTGTAATTGAACTTGCGGATAAACAGCGCCGCAGGAATCGCCATGAAACAATAACCACCATAGAAGGCGGTCTGTACCAGCGCACTCTTTGTGTTGTCTATCAGCAGGATATTCTTAAACGCCGCCACCATCGGATTGGTGATGTCGTTAGCGAAACCCCACAAGGCAAAAAGTGAAGTCACTAATACAAAAGGAAAAAGATAGCTTCCTCCCGCAGGGGAAGCAAAAATTGATTTTTTAGGCTTAGTTGATCCCATTTTCTATTACATCATTAAAATTTGTCGCAAAAGTAGAAAGAAAATTAGTTTGGCGAACATAAAGTTGTATGTTGTATAACATATTTCGTCTTTTAATTTTCAATTTTCAAGTTAACGTCGCTTTTCCGTCAAATCCTGCCAGAAGCGTACCGGCAGATGTTGGCGATGCAGCCGGGGATTGAGGCGTTCTTTGATAGTGAGCGCTTTGAAATAACCTTGCCACAGGTTTTGGAAAAGTTTTTCATCCTCGGCCATCAACGATTCGTCTAATTTCCCACTGAGGATATGGTCGTCGTCGAGAAACGTAATTTCCTGTGTAGTATGTAAATCATAGTAATATCCATATTTCCGGCACAAGTCATAAATCACCCATTGCTGATCGGAAAAACGATCGGTAAAATGGTCGATGGTGAGCGGCAGGGCGTTGTAAGCCGGACGTACAGGGGCGAAAAAAAGTCCGTCCGCCGCTTTCTGAAAACGCAAAAACTGTTTGATATATAAGACTTCGTGGGATACTTTTCGGGCAATCCTCTCTACTTCCAAGACATCAGCGTCCCCAAAATTCAAGGCGCTGGTATTTGGATTATCAAAAACCTTACAAATAAAACGAAACAGTAATTCATCACTCCCGTCGATTTCGGACAACCAGGCATACATCAGCATATTACGCGCCCGTTTCGACAATTTGCGCTGTATGCCCGCCCAGACACGCTTTGCCGATTCTTCCTGCGTGACAACCGTATAGCTTTCGCCGGTAAACAAAGGCGCTATTTCGCCTGTCTTTAATAACTTACCGGGAAAAGTCTTCCGGCTGTAGGCGTCAAACACGGCGCTTAACAAACCATCGAACGTCCGGTCGTAATAAAATACCGTCATCGCGTCAATCGGAAAAAGGAATGGATAATTGACGGCTGTCATACAGCATTTTACGCTTTTTAGGCTCTGTCAGAACCTTTCGCACATATTCGGGACTGACCTCATTGACCGTATTTACGGGAAGTTCGCGGCAGGTAATGAAATACTGCGCTTTCTTCAGCGCCACGCCGATTTTCTTCAGTTGTGCGGAGGTCAGTCGTCCGAAACGCCGCGAAGCCACAATCAGATTAGCCGATTTCACGCCAAGACCCGGCACGCGCAACAGCATCGCATAATCAGCCGTGTTCACATCCACCGGAAAATACTCCGGATGGCGCAAAGCCCATGCTAATTTCGGGTCAATCTCCAAATCCAGATTCGGATTCCCATCGTTAACAATCTCATCTGCGCTGAACTGATAAAAACGCATCAGCCAATCGGCCTGATAAAGGCGGTTTTCGCGTACCAAAGGCGTTTGTTTCACCGCCGGCAAACGTGTATCATATTCGTTGACAGGTATAAAACCGGAATAATAAACCCGTTTCATGCTCGGACGACGATAGAGGGACGACGAAACGCGCAGGATATCCTTGTCATTTTCGGGCGTCGCGCCGATAATCATCTGTGTACTCTGCCCGGCCGGAACAAAACGCGGCGCATAACGGAACTTGCGGCGGTCTTCGAGGCTCTGCAACATTCCCTGTTGAATATAACGCATCGGCGTGAACACTGTCTGAAAATTCTTATCCGGCGCCAGTAGCGTCAGGTTCTGTTCCGTGGGAATTTCGAGGTTCACACTCATACGGTCGGCATACAATCCTCCTTCGTTCACTAACTCACGGCTGCTTCCTGGGATACTTTTCAAATGAATATACCCGTTGAAACGGTGAACGGTACGCAAATCTTTTACGACCCGAACCATCCGTTCCATCGTGTAATCCGGGTTGCGCACAACGCCCGAACTCAAAAACAACCCTTCGATATAATTCCGCCGGTAAAACTCAATCGTCAGTTCGACCAATTCACTGACAGCAAACGTAGTACGCCGGATATCGTTGCTCCGGCGATTGATACAGTACGCGCAATCATAGATACAATGATTCGTCAGCATGATTTTCAGCAACGACACGCACCGTCCATCCTCCGTAAAGCTATGGCAAATGCCCATTCCCCCTACGGTATTTCCTAATCCGCTCCCCTGATTGCGGCGCACCGTCCCGCTCGACGAGCACGACACATCATACTTCGCCGATTCCGCCAGCACTTTGAGTTTTTCTAAAATCGTCTCATTCATCCCGTACAAAGGAACTCATTTTCCGTGAATCCGTAAAAAGAAAAAGGGATAAAATGGCTGGGTGTTGAAAAGTTATGGCGAAATATCAATCGCTCCTTTTCTCGTTGTAAATGCCAATCTCGCTAATCATCGGAGGATCGGTAAATTCATCGAAGAGGATGCGCACTTTACTTCCCCACACCTGATTAAACCGGTTCACGAAAATTTTATTTTCACTTTTATTTTCCGAAAGCGGCTTCCAGACATTGCTTTCCAAATATTCAATCCTGTATTTCCTGACACGGCTTTCCCTTCCGCCCTGAGCAATCGTAATCATGTTAAACGGTTGTTCCACACCAAGGTTTATCTCTATCCAAGGTTGTTTGACCGACCGGTTGGACACCCATGCCGTACGAAAATTATCATCAACGGCTAAATCCATAATCGACATGTCATTACTCCAACTGGAATTGGCGGGTTTGTACTTGGCGATATTCGTGCTGACAATCGGGCCATCGTTCGGCGGAAGCGCAGGCAACGGGCCGTCGTTCTTCCAACGTTTCCCTATTTCTTTCAGCGCTGCCACGGCGTTATCGTCAATCAATCCGTCGCGGTTCGGCGCCGCATTCAGAATGAAGTTGCAAAGTGCTTTATTCAGCGGTATGATGTTCTCATTCACCATTTTTTCCGGGTCTTTCACCGGCGTGGTTGGGAAATCAGCCTTCCAGAACCAGTGTTTATTGACAGGCAGGCACGACAAAGCCGGTAAACGGTTGCTTTCCTTCGAGATATGCTGTCCTGCGCCTTGCTCATACGACTTGATGTCGGTATAGTACAAGGCTTCCGCCGGATATTTAGCGGCATTCAAATCCATCACCAAACAATTCGGCTGTAGCGATTTAACTAAATGATAGATGTCGTCAAACGGCACTTCATCGTATGAAATCCTCGACCAGGGGGCATCCCATCCGTCGATGATCAAAGCCGTAATTTCTCCGTAGTTAGTCAATAACTCTGTCAATTGCGCCTTAATCATTTCAATGTGTTGGGGATTAATCCATCCCGGACGCAATTTGTGGTGCGTGTCGAGAATCGAATAGTACAACATCACCGTCAGACCCTGCTGACGGAAAGCGTCGGTGTATTCCTTTACCACATCACGCTTCAAAGGGCTGTTCATCACGTTATAACCGGTCGTTTTCGTATCCCAGATACAGAAACCGCTGTGATGTTTCGTCGTGAGGCAACCATACGACATATTGGCCGCTTTGGCCGCTTTCGCCCATTGATTGCAATCCAGTTTTTTCGGATTAAACAGGGACGGCGACGCTTCGGGGTCTGCCCAATCATCGTCCATAAAAGTAGGTATGTTGAAATGAATAAACATACCGAAGCGGAGATTGACAAAATCTTGTTGCAGACGGGCAAGGTCTTTTTGAGATGCCGGCCCTTCCGCCTTTAAACCATTTGCTAACAAGCAACAAACCGTAAATAAAACTACGAAAGAATTAATTTTAAATGTTCTCATAAATATACATGTATAGTGTAAATAATCATAAATCGCCCGCAAGATACGAATTATTTTGAAATAATTGAAACTACCGGCGCCTCGGACTAACTATTATTTTTTGTGGCAATAATCAAATTCAAGGATTCGCCGCCCGCGCTTGATGGGCTATTCATTTTTAATTGAACGAGTTTTGCTTTTTAAAGTCTTTGGGCGTCACGCCAAATTGCTTCAGGAAAAGTTTACTGAAATATGACTGGGAATTAATGCCCACCATGAAACAAACTTCCCCGACGCGGTATTCTCCCTCCAATATCAGTTCGGCAGCCTTCTTCAGGCGAATCAGACGGATAAAATCAACGGGCGACAGATTGGTTAATGCCTTTATCTTCCGTAACAGATTGGAACGGCTCATACATAAAATCTCAGCAAGATGCTCTACATTGAACTTATCATCAGCGATATTCTCATGGATAAGACCGATTATCTTATCTATAAACTCCTCGTCCGCTTTGTTCATTTTCATATTATGCACGGGGAAAAACGGACGTTTGGCAAAGGATTCCCGTTCTTTTTTACGGTTGTTCAACAGCGTCATGATCTGGGTATGCAGATAGCCGAACGAGAAGGGTTTCTCAATATATGCCTCCGCACCCATTTTCAGACCGTTTATCTTACTGTCCAGATCGTTCTTGGCGGTAAGGAAAATAAAGGGGATATGGCTTATTTCCATATCGGATTTAATGGCTTGACAAAGTTCAAACCCACCCATTTGCGGCATCATCACATCGCTGATAACCACATCCGCATGACGGGTTTTCAAAATCTCCAACGCCTCTACTCCATTCGTAGCCGCTTCCACGATGAACGAATCCTGCAGTTTTTCGGAAATATACGAACTCATGGCTTCATTGTCTTCGACCAGCAAGATAACGTATTTGTCGGAACCGGGTTCGGGATGCATTTCTTCTTCCGCCTCAATATATTCGTTATGGATGGAATAATCTTCAGGATGAATCACTTTCTCCTGATTCAACGGCAGTATGAGTACAAACGTATTCGTATCCGCTTCGGGATGGCTTTCCAAACACAGCCGTCCGCCATGCAACTCAGCCAACGAACGCGCCAGAGGCAGGCCGATGCCCGTGCCGGATACGGTTTCGGAGGATTTGCTGATCCTGAAAAACGGTTCAAAGATACGCGCACTGAGTTCTTCCGGTATTTTATCGCCGTCGCTCGTAACAATGATGCTGAACGAGGTGCTTTCTTTTTCCAGACCGACGGCGATGTCGCAGGCGGCATACTTCCGCGCGTTATTCAGCAGGTTGCTTATTATTTTGGTGAATGCTTCCCTGTCAACGGCTGCGATAATAGCTTCTTCGGGAATATTCACTGCTAATTTTTTCCCTTGCTGGGACATCGTCGGTTCGAAGCGGTCAATGATTTCATGGAGTAACTGCCCCACATCCAACATCACAAAATTAAGCAGGAACTTGTTTGCATCGACTTTCCTGAAATCAAGCAATTGCCGGATCAATTCCGACAGGCGTTTGGTATTCTGCGCAATCACCTGCAAGTTCTTTTTGATTTTGCTGTCGCGGATATCCATTTCGAGAATCGTTTCCAACGGGCCGCTGATCAAGGTTAGCGGCGTACGCACTTCATGAGCCACTTCCGTGAAAAAACGTATCTTGGAACTGTACAATTCTTTTTCCTTCTCAATCTCAAAGAGCTTCTGCGCTTCTTTGATACGTTTCCCCTGCCGCTTCTCATACCACCAGAACCAACACACAATGATACAAATAGCCACGATTGCATAGATGATACAGGCCGTCGTGGACAACCACCAGGGGGGAAGAATCGTTATGTCAAGCGAACAACCCGTTTGTGCCCACGAAGCATCTTTGTTGGTTGCCTGCACAACAAATTTATACTTGCCGGGCGGTAGCTTTGAATACGTGATGTTACGGTTCGTACCGGCCGTAATCCATTCTTTGTCCACGTCTTCCATCTTATACAGGTATTGCGTCGCAGAGGGCGATGAATAGCTTAGCGCCACAAAATCAAAACTGATGCTGGACTGGTTGTAGGGTAGCACCATGCTTTCCGTATGGATAATGCTTTTTCTCAATGGAGAATGAGGGGTATGGACGGTTATTTCATTGTTATAGATGCCTATTTTGGTGATATAAACGGGAGGCGTAAAGTCCGTTTTATTCTCTTGTTTATCCGGGTTAAAGGCGATTAATCCGCCGATACTCCCAAAATAGAATTTCCCGTCGCTACCTTTCAGGGCCGATTTGTAGCTGAACTGATTCTCTAATAATCCGTCGCTTTTGGTAAAAACCCGTATTTCCTTTGTATCGGGATTGAACTTCACCAATCCCCGGTTCGTCCCAAACCAGAGGTTTTGATGTTCATCTTCCAACACGCGGTAAACCACATCGTCCGGCAAACCGTCGGGAATCGAATACGTGTTAAAATTGTCGGCCTTCTCATTGTACAGGCATATCCCGCCCCTGTCCGTAGAAAACCAGATGCGCCCCCGGCTATCTTCCATAATGTCGCTGACCGAGTTTGAACTTAAACTCTTCGCGTCGCCCGAAAAATGAACGTAATGTTTATACGTTTCGTTTTCAGGATTGTATTTGTAAACGCCATTGCCCATAGAGGCAATCCAAATCATTCCGTTCCGGTCTTCCATGATACTGAAAATCCAGTCATAACCCACTTCCTGCACTTTTTTCAAATGCGGTTTGTCGTGGGGAGAAACATACAGTCCTCTCCCACTCCCCAGCCAGACCTGCCCGGTATGGTCTTCGCACAGTGCATAAATGCTGCCTTCCTCCAATACATTTAACTCTTCACCCGAATATTCCCGAACCGTTTTGGAGGGCA
>JAISJX010000476.1 GCA_031261145.1 Tannerella sp. | reverse complement strand
ATGAGTTTAAATTTCCGGCAAAAGTAATCATTTTTGAGCGTTTGACCAAGAAAGAGAGAGCAATCGAGATTCACATCCGTTTTTTTTGAAATTTTCTGTACCTTTGAGATTTTTATGCTGTTTGAAATGTTGGGATTAGTAACAATAATTGACGCACAAGCACGTTTTTCAGAAAACAAACAGATTGTGGACAACGATAACGGACTGAATTTCGGGAAACGGCGGGAACGTGAGCGCAAAACCATTGCTATCATGATTGCCCTGTATTGCCGCGACCGTCACAAACCCGCATCCGGACATCTTTGCGAGACCTGTACATCCCTCCAAGCCTACGCGCTGCAACGTTTGGTGCATTGTCCTTTCCGGGAAAATAAGCCGGTTTGTTCACATTGTTCCGTTCATTGTTACAGCAAAGACAAACGGGCGCAAGTCAAGGCTGTCATGCGATATGCCGGGCCACGCATGTTGTTTCGACATCCGTGGCTTGCAATAAGCCATTTGACAGATGGGTTCCGCGTAAAAAAATGACGGTAAATTTTTCATTTCAGGATAATTGTCTTATATTTGCAGTAAATTTAATGAAGTGTGAGAGTAAAAAAGGAACTATGAAAGTAAAAGTAATAAAGACAGAACGGGATTACCGTGAAGCGCTCAGACGGTCTGAACTCATTTCCGACGCCAGAAAAGGTTCAGCCGAGGGTGACGAACTCGAAGTATTGGGTTTATTGATTGACCACTACGAAAAAAAACATATTCTTCTTGAGATGCCTGACCCCATTGCGGCCATCAAATTCAGGATGGAACAGTTAGGGTATAATCAACAGAATTTGGCAAATATGGCCGGATTACATCATCATGCAAGTGAAATTCTGAACAAGAGAAAAAAGCTGTCGCTGAGGGTGATACGTCAATTGCATGAAAAACTGGATATTCCGGCGGAAGTGCTTATTCAAGACTATATGACCGTCGGCGCCCCTGACGCAGAATAAAAAAAAGGCTGACAGTCGAACGATTATCAGCCTTTTTTAAAACTATTCCCTCACCGCTTTCAGGTTGCGATCGCCGTACGCATTATTTACGCGGGCGACATTTACCCAGAACTTACTGTCGTGCAACCATTCCAACGGGAAAGCCGCTTTTGAGCGAGGGTAGGAGTGATGCCATTCGTCGGCGGTGACTTCGTATTCGGGATGCGGAGCATTCTTCAATACATTATCTTCCTTGGAGGCGACGCCTTGTTCTACCTCTTTGATTTCTTTGCGAATACATTCCATTACTTCAATGAAACGGTCTAATTCGGCTTTGCTTTCGCTCTCGGTCGGTTCTACCATCAATGTGCCGTGAACGGGAAAAGACAACGTCGGGGCGTGATAGCCGAAATCCATTAAACGTTTGGCGATATCGCTTTCATCCACATCGGAATACTCTTTGAACGGGCGGCATTCCAAAATCAGTTCATGCCCGACACGCCCATGCGTTCCGGTAAAGACCACACCGTAAGAATCCTTCAGTTTTTCGGCCAGATAGTTGGCGTTCAGGATAGCAGCTTCCGTCGCTTCCGTCAGACCCTCGGCGCCCAACATGCGGATGTAAGCGTAGGTAATCGGCAAAATACCTGCGCTGCCGTAAGGCGCTGCGGACACCGTGTTTCCGTCGTCGCCCAAAAACGGGTGGGAGGGAAGGAACGGGATCAAATGCCCGGCCACACAAATCGGCCCGGCGCCCGGCCCGCCACCGCCATGAGGCGATGCAAAGGTCTTGTGCAGGTTCAGGTGGCACACGTCCGCGCCGATAATGCCGGGATTCGTCAGTCCCACCTGCGCATTCATATTTGCGCCATCCATATACAGTTGCCCTCCGCAGGCATGGACAATGTCGCACATCTCTTTGATGTCGGCTTCAAAAATGCCGTGCGTTGATGGATACGTAATCATGCAGGCTGCCAGATTCGCCTTGTTTTCTTCCGCTTTACGGCGAAAATCGGCTAAATCAATATTTCCTTTTTCGTCACAAACCACGGTGACGGTCGTATAACCGCACTGAATAGCGCTTGCAGGATTGGTGCCATGCGCCGACGACGGAAGAAGTACGATATTCCGGTGTCCCTGGCCGATATGTTCCTGATAGGCCCGGATGACGCGAAGACCGGTGTATTCGCCGGCTGCACCGGAGTTCGGTTGCAGGCTTATCCCCTTCAAACCGGTGATTTCGATCAGGCAGGACGACAATTCTTCGATTAATTCGGTATATCCCTCGACTTGGTCTTGGGGAGCATACGGGTGAATATTCTGAAATTCGGGGCGGCTTAGCGGGAGCAGTTCCGAAGCCGCATTCAATTTCATTGTGCACGAACCTAACGAAATCATCGAGTGAGCGAGCGAGATGTCTTTTCGCTCCAATCGCTTGATGTAACGCATCAATTCGGTTTCGGTATGATATTTTTTGAATACATCGTTTTGCAGGAAATCGCTTGTACGTATAAATTTCTCATTCAGGTACGTACAAGCCGGAACGCCTTCTTTTAATTGATATTCAATACCTGCTGCGCTTGAGAAAATATATAGCAATGTTCCGATATCCGTAATCTGGGTCGTTTCATCCACGCTGATGCCGATGCGTCCGTCTTCAAAATAGCGAAGGTTTACATTGCATTCCAACGCGATTTCTTGCAATGCAGAAACCGGTACATTGGCCGGTAATTCAATCTTCAACGTATCAAAATAATTCTTATTCAACTGTTTATAACCCAAGTTAGTCAATTCTTTATCCAAAAATCCCGCATAAGAATGGATACGGGTTGCAATATCCCGCAAACCGTCGGCTCCATGGTAAACCGCGTAAAAACTAACCATTGTTGCCAGCAAAGCCTGTGAGGTACAGATATTTGAAGTCGCTTTTTCCCGTTTGATATGTTGTTCGCGCGTTTGGAGCGCCAAACGATAGGCGGGATGTTCGTAAGCATCAACGGAAACGCCGATAATACGCCCCGGAATAGTACGTTTATACTCCTCTTTTGTAGCGAAAAAGGCCGCAGACGGCCCGCCATAAAACATCGGAACGCCCAAACGCTGGCTACTGCCAAAAACGACGTCTGCGCCCCATTCTCCCGGAGGCGTCAGAAGCGTTAAGCTCAACAGGTCAGCGGCTACGGCTACACGCACGCCCTTTGCGTTTGCGCCGGATGCAAACGCCGTATAATCTTCAACCGACCCATTGCTATCCGGATACTGGATAATTGCGCCAAAAACATTCCCGGTGAAATCGAACGTTTGATAATCGCCCGTCACAACCGTAATACCCTGCGGCTGTGTGCGCGTCCGAATCACGGCCCGCGTCGAGTCAAAGACGTTTTCATCGACAAAAAGAACATTGGCGTCCGCCTTTACCTGTTCGCGGCTGCGGGTTGCGTACAACATCGCGGCAGCTTCGGCGGCGGCGGTCGCTTCGTCCAACAGCGAACAATTGGCTAACGGCATTCCGGTGAGGTCGCAAACGACCGTCTGGAAATTCAACAACGCTTCCAACCGGCCTTGCGAAATTTCCGCCTGATAAGGCGTATAGGAAGTGTACCACGCCGGATTTTCAAAAACATTCCGTAAGATGGGCGCCGGACAAACCGTATCGTACCAGCCCATTCCGATATAAGAGGTAAAAACCTTATTTTTAGACGCTAATTCAGCAATATGCCCGGCATATTCCCGTTCGGTCATCGGTTCAGGAAGGTTCAACGGTTTCTTTAACCGGATCGCTGAAGGAATGGCTTGTTCTATCAGCTCATCCATAGACTGTGCGCCAATGGCTTGCAACATGGAATCTTTTTCATTCTCCGTAACGCCTATATGGCGGTTTGCAAATTTGTTTGTATCCATAAAATTATATATACATTTATAATAAATAGGGATTATCCCTTTTTTCTTGAATCACGGTTGTGGCAGGCCCATGTCCCGGATAGACGATGGTTTTGTCCGGCAGGGACAAAATTTTCGTCCGGATGGACGTTATCAGCGTGTCGTAATCGCCACCCCACAGGTCGGTACGCCCGATGCAGCATCTGAACAGGGCGTCTCCCACAATGATAAAGCCGTCTTTGGCGCTGTAATACGCCAAACTTCCCGGCGAATGTCCGGGAACGAGCAACGTGGTTAGTTCCGACCGACCGAAACAAATGGTTTCGTTTTCTTCGATAAAATCCTCCACATCAATAGCTTGTACTGACTGAACGTCCCTGCGCGGTATTTGTTTGTTCAGGGGCGGAATTATTTCCACATCTTTCCGGTGGGCCTCCGGTTTGACGCCATACGTTTGATACACATACCTATTTCCCAAAATATGGTCAAAATGAAGATGCGTACAGAGCAACCGTTTCACGATCAACTGATGCTCTGCGATGAAACCGGAGAGCGTTTCTTCTTCCGCAGCCGACATGCAGCCGCAATCAATGATGACCGCTTCATTAGTCTCATCATAAAGCAAATACGTATTTTCGTAAACGAAATTAAACTCAAATATCTTAACGTTAATCATATCGGTATGTATATTACTTTTTTAGTTTCAAAAAAAGGTTCATTGTAATACTTCGGCAAATCAATACAGACGAATTGTTTCCGGAACGGCGCTGTTTCGTGCTGTAACTCGCCGCCTTTCAAGCAAATCAAGCCGTTAGGAAGCGCGTTTTTTTGTTC
>JAISJX010000475.1 GCA_031261145.1 Tannerella sp. | reverse complement strand
TTTTTCTTCAGCTTATTACGCATCATATACATTATAATAATATAAGGAAGCAAAACCAAAAGTCCCGCTAATCCTCCAATTCCCTCATTTCCGGTCAGTTCAACTCCGGCAACCAATGCTGCGACAACCAAAATCAATGGAATAATATACGCCAGTAAAACAGCATATAAGCCCATCGTATATTGTCCGCAAATCATTACTTCTTCATTCACCCGAAAAGTTCCGGTATAATCTTCCGCTTCGATTATTTTAATTTTCCGGTCTGAAGATACGCACGTTGTTTTTGCATGACACTCGCTGCAAGCCGCCTGTTGCACGATCCTGACAAACACAATAGGATGTTCAATCTTTTCAATAATACCTGTATGTTGTATCACTGCTTTTTTCATCATTTTGTAATCTCGACATTGCAAAAACGACACAAAAGTAGTAAATTATTGAATATGTCATTCATATTCTTTCATTTTTTATTCTAAAAAAAAGATTACCACCGGTAACTAAGTCCGAAACTCAAACTTTCATTCGATTGGATGAGCGAATGATCACCTTTAGGAACGCCGTCGTCAAACCTGAAATACAGGATAATAAGGGTAGAGAAATAACGGTTGAGCGCTAAATCCAATCTGTTTTCAAATTCACCGATCACACGGTCATAACTGGTGAAATAATAAAAACGCGATGTCCAATTAATATTTCGCTGCGGTTTCATGGTCATGTCAAAACGAAGGGTAGAACCGAATGTACTCAATTTGTGCTCGTAAGTATCTGTTCCCTCTTTTTTATGAAAACCATGACGCGCCAAATCAATATCTGTACTTGTACTGTACATATATGAATAGGATAATGGAGCTATATTGGCTACAAGCGTTAACGAACAGTCTTTACGTTTGAAAGGTTTTACCAGGTCGTATTTCATACCAAATTCAAGTTTAAACGTATAGGGAGAAAGAAACGCTGCCTGTTTTATGGAGGTATTTTCTTTGTAATTTGTAAACATCTGCGTTTTAAACTCAGCAATAGCCGTATAATACCATTTATTAAACGCCTTTAAACCAACGTTTAAGTTATACCGGAGAAGGTCGTTTCCTATTCTGTAATCCCGCATGGTATCGTTGGGCGCGTTAAATACGGTGGCATTGGCTTCTAAAAGATTGTTGAATTGCACCTTGCCCTTTGCATAATTATATTTTACCGTATTCATCGTGAGGATATTCATACTGCTGGCTCCACCCTGATGCCAGTTGGGCGAAACATAGTTTTGTGTGAATTTGAGAGCGCTTTCAAAGGAAGACGTCCAAAATCTTCGGTTGGGTATGAATATCGGCAGGGTATTTTCAGTCAGTGATATTTCCTTTTTCTCAATAGGGACTCTAACCGTTTCATTCCGGGAAATAAAATGTGTTTTTTCGCTGGGCAAATACTTTGCGTTATAGAGGAAAACACCCGGTGCATTCCGTTGGAGATACCGGTAGGCCATTTCTTCGATGGCCAGTTTCAGCCGTTGCTTTTTGAGTATTTCAACGGGCTTGTAGAGCGGTTTTTCCCACGGCTTATCATCCAATGAGATCGGCTGATAAGACCACAGTTCTTCGGTCGGCATGACATGCCCTTCTTTGAAAAGAGGCGGCAGGAACAGCGGACTTACAATGACCGTATCGCGAAACCGCATATACGGTTTGATTTTGCGAGGGGGTCTGTCTGCATATCTCGACCAATAAAGCGCTTCCTCTGACATTTGTACATCAGGTAGTTTTAACTTTTTGTAAACCGGCTGAGCAACAATCGTATCTTGCGGTTCAATTTTTTCTTGGGGTAGAACCGTGGGGTCAACCGGAATCGTATCCTGTTCTGAAACCAACGCATCTTGATCCACAAAGAGCGTATCCTGATTTATGACAACCGTATCACGTAACACATGCGAAGAGTCCACTTTTCCGTTTCGTTCTATCAGCTTGCGGATGTCCTCGTTAAAATTCAAATCTTGCGCGTTCGTTTGGATACTTGCAAACAAGAGCGTCAGAATCAGAAATATATATTGTCTTTTCATTTTACCTGTCCTATTAAGTTATGCAAATGTATTTATAAGATTGATGTTTACCAAATCTATCCGAAGAAAAACCCATTATTTTATATTAATTATTGATTCGGCATTTCTAAATTAGAATATTTTTAATTTTTAGGATTCATTCTTTATGTAAAATAGCCTGCTGATAACGCCATCGTACCGCTATATTTTTAAAATGCTTAAAAATAGAACGTTATAAAAAATATACAAAATATTCTCGGATTGAACGAAAAAATATTCTTGGATTGAATAAAAATATTGTACCTTTGCGCAGTTTTTTGACTAAATAGAACATTGGGAAAGTTTGGCGCATATTTGGTTCAGTTAAAGAGTATGGCTCAGGCAGAGGTTCGCACGTATGAATATTTGCTTGATAATAAATTCTTTGTGGATATAGATGGGGATGAAGTTCAAAAAGGGAAAATCAATATTTCCCTGCGAGTGGAACGTAAAATATCCTCTTTCGAACTGAAGTTCCATATCACGGGTACGGTGGTCGTAGCGTGTGATCGTTGTTTGGACGAGATGGATGTCCCCATTGAAACGGATCCCCGTTTGATAGTGAAGTTAGGCAGAGAATATGCTGAAGAGAGCGATGAAACCTTGGTCATATCGGAAGACGAAGGTTCTGTGAATCTGGCATGGTTTCTTTACGAATTTGTGGCATTGGCAATCCCGATGAAGCATATACATGCGCCGGGAAAATGCAATAAACTAATGTCGTCGAAGTTAAAGAAATATGCCGTGAAACGTTCGGATGATGATGACGCGGAAGATTTCGCAGGCGTAGAGATTGAGGACATTATCGTTGATGATGCGGATGATGAACCGGAACAATCGAGCGCTCTCGAAGATTAAAAGGAGAATCTAAATTTAAAAAATATATAATTATGGCACATCCTAAAAGAAGACAAGGAAAGACGAGAACAGCCAAGAGAAGGACTCATGATAAGGCGGTTACTCCGACAATGGCTATTTGCCCGAACTGTGGGGCATGGCACATTTATCACACCGTATGTAGCGAATGTGGCTACTACAGGGGTAAGTTAGCTATCGAAAAGAGCGAAGCTGTTTAAAAAAGGGTACGATTTCCCAAACACATTCATTATTAATAAATTGGAAATAGCCTGAACGAACACGTTCAAGGCTATTTTTTAAAATTTACAGTATGAGTAAAATAAATGCAGTCATCACAGGAATTGACGCCTACGTGCCGGATGACGTATTGACCAACGACGATATTTCAAAGTTGGTGGATACAACCGACGAATGGATTATGACACGGGTAGGTATCAACGAACGCCGGATATTGAAAGATAGCACGTTAGGAGTGTCCTTTATGGGCGTCCATGCCGTCAATCGATTGATACAAAAGACCGGTATCGACCCTTTGTCGGTGGAAGGCATTATTTGTGCAACATCAACAGGCGATTATCCTTTTCCGCCGACCTCTTCCATTATTGCTTACCAAACGGGATGTAAAAAAGCATTCGCTTTTGATATACAAGGAGCTTGCGCCGGATTTATCTATGGGCTGGAAACAGCGGCCAACTTTATCAGGTCGGGACGCTACAAACGGATTATTCTTATTGCCAGTGATAAAATGACGGCGATTACCGATTATACCGATCGTGCGACGTGTCCGCTGTTCGGCGACGCCTGCGGGGCTGTATTACTGGAACCTACTGACGAACAGTTCGGCGTGTTGGATACGATTCTGAGAACAGACGGTAGCGGGCTTCCTCATTTACACATGAAAGCCGGCGGTTCGGTCAGGAGACCTTCGCACGAAACGATTGATAATCACGAACATTTTGTTTATCAGGAAGGACAGGCGGTCTTTAAAAATGCCGTTGTGGATATGGCGGATGCATCGGCCGAAATTGTTGAACGTAACGGTTTGACAAATAATGACATCGACTGGGTTGTCCCTCATCAGGCCAACCTGCGTATTATTGACGCGGTAGCCCGCCGGTTGAATGTCGCTAAGGAGAAAGTGATGGTGAATATTCAGAAATACGGGAATACAAGTTCCGCAACTATCCCTACCTGCCTGTGGGAATGGGAGAAACTGCTCAAAAAAGGGGATAACCTGATTTTGACGGCTTTTGGCGCCGGATTTACGTGGGGAGCGATTTACTTAAAATGGGGATATGACGGAGCGAAAGCATAAGTCGGGCTTTGTCAATATTATCGGGAATCCGAATGTAGGCAAATCAACCCTGATGAATCAACTTGTCGGAGAGCGAATTTCTATTATCACTTCCAAAGCGCAGACAACACGTCATCGTATCCTCGGAATCGTGAATACGGATGATATGCAGATTGTTTACTCCGATACGCCCGGCGTTTTGCATCCGAATTATAAACTCCAGCAATCAATGCTGAACTTCTCGGAGTCGGCGTTAGGCGACGGCGATGTGTTGCTTTATGTGACGGACGTCGTGGAGAAAACGGATAAAAACGAAGATTTTTTACGCAAGGTGCAACGGGCTGAAAGCCCTGTACTCTTGCTGATTAATAAAATAGATTTAATTGACCAACCGGCCTTGGAGCGGTTGGTGGAGCAATGGCACGGTTTGCTTCCGAAAGCGGAAATCATTCCTCTTTCGGCCTTGTCGAAGTTCAATATCGAACCGATCAAGCAACGTGTGATAGACCTGTTGCCCGAATCGCCTCCTTATTTCGAGAAAGACGCCCTGACGGACCGGCCGGCTCGTTTTTTTGTCACGGAGATTATCCGCGAAAAAATCTTGCTGTACTATCAGAAAGAGGTGCCTTACGCTACGGAAGTAGTCGTTGAAATGTTTGACGAATCGGCTGACAAAATCCACATCAAAGCGCTGGTTATTGTGGAACGCGAAACGCAGAAAGGCATCATCATCGGTCATCAGGGGCAGGCGCTGAAAAAGGTAGGGACGATGGCGCGGAAAGATATGGAACTGTTCTTCGAGAAGAAGATTTTCCTCGAAATGTTCGTAAAAGTAGAAAAAGACTGGCGAAACCGGGATAATATGCTTCGGACTTTCGGGTATCAAATTGATTAACACGCCGGTATTTTATCGGCGTACACTGAATATAGGATTAATTCGTACTTGTAAATTATGGGAAATGTAGTAGCAATTGTCGGAAGACCCAATGTGGGAAAATCGACTTTATTTAATCGTTTGACGCAATCACGTCAAGCCATTGTGAATGAGGAGGCAGGTACGACGCGCGACCGCCATTACGGGAAGGTGGACTGGTGCGGACAGGAGTTTTCGCTGATTGATACCGGCGGCTGGGTCGTTAATTCCGAAGATGTCTTTGAAGAAGAAATCAATAAACAGGTACAGATAGCGATTGATGAAGCGGATGTCCTCTTGTTTGTTGTGGATGTCACCAACGGCATAACCGATTTGGACGACAGCGTCGCCCATATTTTGCGGCGAACCAAAAAGCCGTTGGTTATCGTAGCCAATAAAGCCGATAATTACGAGCTGCATGCCGCATCCGCTGATTTTTACAGTTTTGGATTGGGCGAACCGTTTTGTGTCTCTGCAGTCAATGGTTCCTATACGGGTGATTTATTGGATAAGATCGTTTCCCTGTTTCAGAACAAACAGGAGGAAGAAACGGAAGAAGAATTGCCGCGTATCGCCATTGTCGGACGCCCGAATGCAGGGAAATCATCCCTGATTAACGCCTTTATCGGTGAAGAACGCCATATCGTAACCGAGATTGCCGGCACGACCCGCGACTCGATTTATACGAAATATAATAAGTTCGGTTTGAACTTTTACCTGGTCGATACGGCCGGTATCCGTAAAAAAGGGAAAGTAAATGAGGATTTGGAATATTATTCCGTCATCCGTTCCATCCGCGCCATCGAAAATTCGGATGTTTGCATCTTGATGCTCGATGCCACACGAGGCATTGAAAGTCAGGACTTGAATATTTTCTCCATCATCCAGAAAAACCGGAAAGGATTAGTCGTTTGCGTGAATAAATGGGATTTGGTAGAGGACAAAAGCCAGGAAGCTATCAAATATTATATCCGCGTCATCCGCGAGCGATTGGCTCCGTTCACCGATTTCCCGATCCTGTTTATCTCGGCATCGACCAAACAGCGCATTTTGAAGGTGTTGGAAACCGCAAAAATAGTTTATGACAACCGCCGGAAACGGGTATCGACCGCTCATTTGAACGAATATATGCTGCCCATCATTGAGGCCACGCCGCCTCCCGCATGGAAAGGGAAGTATATCAAGATCAAATATATCACGCAGTTGCCGACCGGTGCAATTCCGTCGTTCGTCTTTTTCTGCAATCTCCCGCAATGGATTAAAGAACCGTACAAGCGCTTTCTGGAGAACAAAATACGTGAGAAATGGGATTTCAGCGGAACGCCGATAAATGTCTTTGTTCGAGAGAAATAACGTTGGATTGCTGAGACGTACGCTGTGCGTCTCCCCTTCTTTACGGCCTGATGATGCCTGCTTTTCTTATTTCCCTGCAAAAAAGAATGCAGGTTATCTGTAAAAAATCGCTATATTTGCAGATATTAATCGCTATATTTGCGGATATTATTAGTTAGAGTATGGATATCTTAACCGGAAATGTGAAATTTTTTTATCAACGCCGACAACGGGTGGTTGATTCGTTTGGACAGCAAGCCGGCGCCATTCAGCATGAGCAGTTGAAGGGACTGTTGAAGTGCGCGGAAAAAACGGAGTGGGGAAAGGCGTATGATTACAAAAGCATACGCGATTACGCCACTTTTGCACAACGTGTTCCGTTGCAGACGTATGACACGCTCAAACCGTTCATCGGACGGATGATTAACGGGGAAAAAAATATCCTCTGGCCCTCAACCGTGAAATGGTATGCCCAAAGTAGCGGCACGACAAACGATAAAAGTAAATATATCCCGGTAACGCCTGATATTCTGCGGAAATGCCATTATCAGGGCGGATATGATACGGTCGGGCTTTACCTGCACAATCATCCTGAAAGCCGTTTTTTCTCCAAAAAAGGACTGATATTGGGCGGAAGCCACAGCCCTTCTGCACTGAACCGGAAAGCGCATTGCGGCGATTTGTCGGCTGTACTGCTGCAAAATATACCGTCGTGGGTGAACCGGGTGCGTGTTCCCGGAAAAGAGATTATCCTGATGGGCGAGTGGGAGGCGAAAATCAAAGCGATTGTCGAACATACATGGAATGAGGATGTGGGAAATTTATCCGGTATCCCCTCATGGATGCTGGTCTTAATCAAAGCGGTATTGAAAAAAGCGGGACAGGAAACGCTGACCGGGGTCTGGCCGAACCTGGAGGTTTTTTTCCACGGCGGGATTAGTTTTGACCCTTACCGGGCGCAGTATGAAGCGCTGATTCCCTCGGACAAAATGCACTACATGGAAACGTATAATGCTTCGGAAGGATTTTTCGGCATACAGGATGACCCGTCAGATCCGGGTTTGTTGTTGATGCTTGACTACGGGATTTTTTATGAGTTTATCCCGATGGGCAAACAGGAACGGACGGATGAACCGGTAGCTGTGCCGTTGGAGGAAGTGAAGACCGGCGAGATTTATGCGATGGTCATTTCCACCGTGGGCGGGCTATGGCGCTATCAGATAGGGGATACTGTTCGTTTCACATCGCTTTTCCCGCATAAATTTGTGATTAGCGGGCGGACGAAACATTATATCAATGCTTTTGGTGAGGAGCTGATGGTCGATAATGCCGAAAAAGGTATCCGGATGGCGTGCGAACAAACCGGCGCCGCAATACGCGCCTACACTGCCGCCCCGTTATTCCTGTTGTCCAAAGCCAAGGGACGGCACCAGTGGCTGATCGAATTTGAAAAAGCTCCGGCTTCTGTCGAGGCTTTCGCGGCGGCATTAGACCAGGCCCTGCAAACGCTCAATTCCGATTACGAAGCCAAGCGTTATAAAGAGATTTCCCTGCAACCCTTAGAAGTGATTCCGGCCCGAACGGGCGTGTTTATGGATTGGTTAAAAATGAAAGGAAAGTTAGGCGGACAGCATAAAGTGCCATGCCTCAGCAATAGCCGCGAAATGATTGAAGAATTGCTCGCATTGAATTCCTAATTCCTGATTGAAAAAAAAAGACTGCGAAGCCTGTTCTGTAAGAATCTCGCAGTGAGGGCATTTGCGCAACGTCATTGCGAGCGATAGTGAAGTAATCTCCTAATTTGTAAATGAATATAATTTAGTGATTTACATTACTTATTAGTCTTTTACTTTTAACTTCCGACTTTTTTCACTACCTTTGTCCCCCGAAAAAATAAATGATTTATGAACAATACGCCGGTCGATTATACGACAGCAAAAAGAGTTATTGATGGTTACGGATTGCCTGATTTTGGTAAGGCTACGATTCGTGAGGTGGTGGCCATCGCCGGACAGTTGGAACAGGAAACCAGCGTCGAATTTATTCACATGGAGATGGGCGTGCCGGGACTGAAAGCGGCACAGGTGGGCATTGATGCCGAAATCAAGGCTTTGCAAAACGGCATCGCGTCTGTTTATCCCAATATCAACGGGATGGATGAGTTGAAAAAAGAGGCGTCCCGCTTTGTCAAAGCGTTTATAAATATTGATGTTTCACCGGAAGGCTGCGTGCCTGTAACGGGTTCCATGCAGGGGACTTATACTTCATTTCTGACTTGTGGACAGTGCGACGCAAAGAAGGATACAATTCTTTTTATCGACCCCGGATTTCCGGTGCAGAAACAGCAAATCACGGTGATGGGGTATAAATATGCGTCGTTTGACGTGTATGAATACCGGGGCGAAAAATTACGTCCCATTCTGGACAACTATCTTTCACAGGGAAACATTGCCGCTATCGTATATTCCAATCCGAATAATCCGGCATGGTTTTGCCTGACAGACAGTGAACTGAAAACCATTGGCGAAATGGCGACAACCTATGATACGATTGTGATTGAAGACCTGGCATATTTTGCCATGGATTTCCGTAAAGAATTGGGAATCCCGTTTCAACCGCCTTACCAGCCGAGTGTAGCCAACTATACGGATTATTATATTTTACAGATTTCCGGCTCAAAGGCATTCAGTTACGCCGGTCAGCGGATAGGCGTGGCGGCCATTTCCGATAAATTGTACCACCGTGCTTATGCGGGATTGACGCAACGCTACGGAGGCGGTACATTCGGAACGGTTTATATCCACCGCGTGCTTTACGCCCTTTCATCCGGCACAAGCCACTCGGCGCAATATGCTTTGGCGGCTATGTTTAAGGCCGCATCCGATGGTTCATTCGATTTTGTCAGCGAAATCAAAGAGTACGGACGACGGGCGGCGCGGCTTAAACAAATCTTTACCAATCACGGCTTTCAGATTGTTTATGACCACGACTTGGACGAACCCATCGCCGACGGTTTTTATTTCACCATCTCCTATCCGGGCATGACCGGAAGCCAATTGATGGAAGAACTTATTTATTACGGGGTCAGTGCGATTTCGCTCAGCACCACCGGCAGCAATCAGGAAGGCTTGCGGGCATGTACATCGTTTATCAAGCCTCATCAGTATGAATTGCTCGATGAACGGTTGCGGATGTTTGAAGGAAATCATACTGTCTGAACCGCGATTTTCTCAAGATTAAAAGGATTCAAGGATTCGCCGCCGCCTGTGCGGCATATCTCCGAATGGAACACCGTTTTTGTGTCAAATCAATAAATCGCATCATCGTTCATAGTTGGGTTATTGTTTTCGTTAAATTTCTTTTTCAATCGTATATTTATTCCGGTTGGGCGAACTGCGTGAAATCAATTCCCCTATGAAACCGGACAAAAACATCTGCGTCCCTAAAATCATAGCCGTCAGCGAAATGTAGAAATAGGGCGAATTGGTGACCAATGGACGCAAGTCCCCCTGAAAGATTGAAATCATTTTCATGACAAGTACATAGGCCAAAGCGATAAAGCCGATAATGAACATGGCGCTTCCCCACAAACCGAAAAAGTGCATCGGTTTCTTGCCGAATTTAGACGTAAACCAAAGCGTTATCAAATCTAAATAGCCATTCACAAAACGGCTTAACCCGAATTTCGTCGTCCCGTATTTGCGCGCCCGGTGCTGTACCACTTTTTCTCCAATCTTATGGAACCCGGCAATCTTCACCATATAAGGGATGTAGCGGTGCATATCGTTATAGACCTCAATGCTCTTAACCACATCATTCCGGTACGATTTCAGCCCGCAGTTGAAGTCGTGCAGACAGACGCCGGAAAACTTACGCGCGGTGGCATTGAACAGCTTGGTCGGGATGGTTTTTGACAAAGGATCATAGCGTTTTCTCTTCCAACCGGATACCATATCGTAGCCGTCTTCCTTAATCATCCGGTACAGTTCGGGAATCTCGTCGGGGCTATCCTGCAAATCCGCATCCATAGTGATAACCACATCCCCCTCAGCGCGTTGGAATGCACAATGCAACGCCGGGGATTTCCCGTAATTGCGGCGGAACTTAACGCCTTTGACGTGAGGGGACTGTTTTGCTAACTCTTCGATGACCTCCCAGGAATTATCCGTGCTCCCATCATTAACATACAGGATTTCATAACTGAAATGATGTTCGTCCATCACTCGCTCAATCCATGCCTGCAATTCGGGGAGCGACTCCGCCTCATTATAAAGAGGTACAACTATTGAAATATCTATCATTTGATAAAAAAATTTGCTGACAAATATACGAGATAAAATTCACATTCAACACAAGTTGGTGAAAAAACAACGGTAAACACCCATAAAAATTGTACGGTTTCATGCCAAAAGGATCAAACTGACCGCCATAACACCCATTCCGGCCACCAATCCGTAAATCGCCACATGGTGTTCGCCATATTCGTGGGCGGCCGGCAATAACTCATCCAGCGAGATGAAAACCATAATACCTGCTACCGCCGCAAAAACAGAACCCATCAAGGCCGGCGACATAAATTGCATCAGGAATAGATACGCGATAATGGCGCCCACCGGCTCTGCAACCCCGGACAAAAACGAATACCAGAACGCTTTTTTACGGTTTCCCGTCGCATAAAAGACCGGAACCGACACGGCAATTCCTTCCGGGATGTTGTGAATCGCAATGGCCACCGCAATGGCGACACCTAAGGTCGGGTTTTCCATTGCAGCGACAAACGTTGCTATTCCCTCCGGAAAGTTATGAATAGCAATGGCTAATGCCGTCAATACGCCCATCCGCATCAGTTTGGAATCTTGCGAAGGGGCTTGCTGCATCGTTTCCAACGCACGCGCTTCGTGCGGGTTCTCAAACGATGGCACCAACTTGTCGATGATGCCAATAAGCAGGATTCCGCCGAAAAAGCAGATGGCCGTCATCCACAAACCCGATTTCGCTCCCCACACGTCGGTTAATATCGTTTGCGATTGCGCCAGAAGCTCTACAAAAGAGACATAAATCATCACTCCGGCAGACAATCCTAACGAGAAAGACAGCAAACGGCGGTTTGTCCGGCTTGAAAAAAATGCGATTAGACTGCCGATTGTTGTGGACAATCCCGCAAATAAAGTCAATAAAAAAGGTACTAATATATTCTCTTCCATCATTCTATTTCTCCTGTGACAATTGTTTTTTTACGCCCATAGAACAAGTGCAAATGTACTGAATAATTTTAAATTAATGAAATGAATACGTCAAAAAGGAGCAATCAAACCGACTAACGCTTCTTTGTGCATTATATATCCGAAAGAATGTTTTTCGGATTACAGCTTTTTAATTTTATGTTTTACAGCATGTTTTGTACTTTTTTCTTCTCACAACCGTATTTTCAAGCCTACACTTGCAACGAATCCGTCGAGAGGCGCGTAAATATCTTTAAATACGGGATTTACAAGTGTTCCCGTATAGATGCTTCCAAAATTGGTTTGTCTTGTGTCGGTGAAATTCTCAAAGTTGGCGTAGATGGAAAAATGTTCCCAAATCTTTTCGACCATTGCACCGCAAATCCAGTAGGCTTTTCCGGTTGTCCCGTCGTTCAGCTTTTGCGTACTGTAGTAATAGGCTTCCAGACCGATTTTCCACTTGTCTTCCACTTCGTACATTAATATATTGTTCAGGTGGTGTTTCGAGGTCAGCGGATTCCGGTAACTTCCGCTGATTTCCTTCACGTTAGCATCGGTGTAGGTGTAGCCGATAAAGAGGGCGAAGTCGTCGTATTTGATTTTCACATTGGTTTCTGCGCCTTTGGTGTCGAGGTGGCCGGAGATGTTTTGAAACTGGTATTCCTTGCCGGAAAGGGGGATAAGCATCAGGGGCTTATTGAGATAGGTGTAGAAGAATAATTGATTGACGGAGAGCGCGATTTCGTCACCGATATGGGTCTTGAAATTCAAATCCGCGTTGGCGCCGTAGCTGCATTCCAACTGGTTTGAACCGTCGTCAATGGGCAGTACGTTCTGATACTGAAGACGTTCACTTTCTTCGGTGAAGATGGTCGGCGCTTTATATCCCAATCCGCCGCCAATGCGGGAAGTCCATTTGTCGTTGATTTTGAACAGGGCGGAGAGGCGGGGCAGGAAAGCGAAGCCGTAATCGAACACATAATCGCCGCGCAAACCGCTTTCGATGCTTAGCCAACCGGTTACGGGCGAGGTGTTTTGGACAAAAATTCCGCTGGTGGTCTGGTTGTAATTGCGTACGGGCAAACCGGTTTGTCCCTTTTCCGAAAATTGGTCAGTCCAGAGGTTACCGCCTGCCACCCATTCGGCTGCGTCACCCGAATATACGTAGTTGATTTCCGAAAACGTCCCGTTCTGGCGTCCGTCAAAGAGGTAGTTTGGGATGGACATCTTGCGGTGGAAGTAGTTATAACTGTTACGGAACGTCCATTTGGCTTTCTCGCCGAGTTTGTGCTCAAACGATAATTGAGTACTGATTCTCTGTGTCTTATTATCTTCAAAATAACTGTGTTCCCCGTTTCGTTTCCCGTCGATATAGTCCATATCGCCGCCCAAACGGTTTTCAAAACCGGCGTTTACGCCGAAATCCAGCGTCGTATTTTCGTCAAAATAGACAAAAAGGCGGGGATTCACGGTATAGCGTTCAAAATCAGGAATGGCGGACAGGTCTATATCGGCCGGATCGTACGCTTCGTTACTGTTGCGTGCGGCAAACAGGGTAAACCCGGTCTTTTTGAACCGTTGCGAATAGAAGCCGCTGATGTCCAGTCCGTAAGCTGAAGTACCGCTGGCGTGAAAAGATAGCTCCCGTTTGTTGGCGGGCGTTTTTGAAATCAGGTTTACCAGACCGGCAATCGCGCCGCCGCCGTAAAGCGTGGAAGACGAGCCTTTAATGATTTCCACCTGTTTGAGGTCGAGAGGCGCTATTTGCAGGAGTCCCAGGCCGCTGGCCGCACCGGAATAGATGGGAAAACCGTCTTTCAGTATCTGTGTGTAACGCCCGTCCAAACCTTGTATCCGGATGGAAGCGTTGGCCGAAGTGGGAGAGGTCTGTTGGGTTTGGATACCGGTGCTCTCACTCAATAACATACGGATGTCGCCGGGTTTCATGTTGCCTTTTTCTTCCAATTCTTCGCCACTGATAAACTCAATGCGTGTCGGGATGCTTTCAATCGTGCGGGTGCTGCGGGTGGAAGAAACGGTCACTTCTTCCAACTCTTCGGCTTCGCTTTCGAGGAAGATTTCAACCGGCGCGTCATTTTCGAGCGGAAACACGAATTTTTGTTTAAGCATCTCGTAGCCAAGATAGGAAAAATGAATTTCCTGTATCCCGTCGGGAATATTCTCGAGCACAAGGTTCCCGTCAATATCGGAAATTGTGCCGTTCGCCGTCCCTTCGAGAACGGCTGACGCTCCGGCTAATATCCCTTTGGTTTCGGCGTCTTTGACTACAGCCCGGAGTGTGTTTTGGGCATTCATTATGCCGCA
>JAISJX010000458.1 GCA_031261145.1 Tannerella sp. | reverse complement strand
ATCTTTTCATAATTCTTTTTGTTTAAAAATATTCCCTACTGTAAGGCTTTTCGGGTATCGCCCTGTTTTTTTGAGTGGTTTGCGGCCTCCACTTGCCGGATATTGCAATCCGCCGTTTTTATCTTTGAATTATTGAATGTTGTCCTCTTCCTTCATGGGTTGTTTACTATTTTCCACTATTGGCATCAATTTTTTTATTATTTCATTGTCTGTTGAATTTTATTTTCAATTGTCGCGACAAAAATACGAAAAATAAATATATTTGCTATCTCCCCAAGGATAATTTTTGAGTTAAAATACATTTTTATTGAAAAATACGCCTAAATGGAGAGAATAAAATAAGAAAATCTTTCTATCGGATTTCATCTGTGTGAAATTTGCAAAAAACCGGTTATCATGAACAATATTCGTTTTCATTGCGTTACTTATTCATTGTTTCACAAAAAATCCGTATCTTTGCCGTCGAATTTGATAAAGTGGCAGATGAAAACAGGTAAATTCATTGTATTTTTTCTTTTATTACTAACAGGTCTCAGTTGTTGTAAAGACGACGATGAAGATAAAAAAAGACCGGCCCGGACGGTGCTGGTGTATATGGTAGCCAGTAATTTAGGCTCCTATTTGCAGACGAATATCGACGATATGATTAGCGTTGCGACAGCTAAAAATCTGAATGGAGGCAATCTGATTGTTTTTTATTCGAGAAGTAAGGAATCATCCGAATTATTTGAGATAAAAGAAAGAAAAGACGGCATTGTCGTAAGAAATCATATTCGTGATTACGACGGACAAAGTGCGGTTGATCCGGCTACGATGCGGGGAGTGATTGAGGATGTTATGGCGCTCTATCCGAACGACAGCTATGGACTGATTTTGTCCAGCCACGCTACGGCTTGGATGCCATCTAATTTCAGCGCCATGCCCCGCTCTTTTGGCGAAGAAAATAAAAAGAACATGGAAATCTATGAACTGGCGGAAGCTATACCGGATCATGTGTTTGATTTTCTGATATCTGACGCATGCAGTATGGGCGCCATCGAATGTGTGTATGAGTTAAGGGATAAGGCCAGTTATATAGTGGCTTCGGCTGCCGAGACGCCGGTTAATGGATTCCCGTATAAGCAGATTACGCCCTGTCTCTTTACGGATCAACCTGATCTGGAAAAGGTGACGGATGAATTTTATCAGACTTTAAAAAATTACAGCTACGGTAACATTGCAATAACCAAAACGAGCGGATTGGTGGATTTGGCGCACCTCACAAGGGAGATTATTTCAACATCGAACGATAAAGGATACTTTTCAGACCCTCTTCCTGACTGGCAGGTGCTGACCCATTTCCTGCATTCTCCGACCCGTTTGTATGATTTTGACGATGTGATAAAATCCATTGCTACCGAAGAACAACAGGCCCGTTTTAGCGCTGCACTGGGGATTGTCATTACGAACAAACATTTTACGGAAAATATATGGAGCGGAAACGATTACGATTATATAACAGTAACCCGTTTTTCCGGATTGAGTGTTTACCCTCTTCAGACCAAATTGACGGAATTGAACAGTTGGTACAAACAATTAGAATGGTATAAAGCCGTTTATGAATAAAATAGAATATAATAAAATGACCTTACGCATGAGATACAAATCTGTTTTCAGTATGAAACCTGTTTTCTATACAGGTATATGCCTGCTTTTGTTTTCCGCATGTAGCAACGGCGTGAAAACGGAAAAAGAAGCCTTTCTTTTTTCTTATTTCAAAGGAAACGGCGAGGATGGTTTGCACTTGGCCTGCAGTATCGACGGGCTGAAATGGGAATCGTTGAACAACGATTCGTCCTGCCTGATTCCACAGGTAGGAAAAGACAGGTTGATGCGCGATCCCAGCATTGTGCGGGATGAGAAAGGCGTTTTCCATCTGGTTTGGACGAGTGGCTGGTGGGATCAGGGCATTGGTTATGCCTCGTCGGAAGATTTGATACACTGGTCGGAACAGCGAAATATCCCTGTGATGGAAAAATTTGAGGGAACCCGGAATACGTGGGCGCCCGAATTGTTCTATGACAGGAAAGACGGAACGTTTTATATCTTCTGGTCTTCAACGGTTCCGGGGCTGTTTCCCGAAGTGGCTACGTCGGACAGCGAAAAGGGTTTGAACCATCGCCAGTTTTACGTCACGACCAAAGATTTTCGTACTTTCAGCGAGACAAAAGTGTTTTTCAATCCCGGTTTCAGCGTGATTGACGGCGCTATTGCGGAGAGGGATGGGAGGTATTACCTGTTCCTGAAAAACGAAAACTCAAATCCGCCGGAAAAGAATATCCGTATCACATCCAACACTCGACCGTTCGATTTTCCTACCGAAATATCTGCGCCGATCACGGGCGATTACTGGGCGGAAGGCCCTGCTCCCCTGCAAATTGGGGAGTATGTATATGTTTATTTCGATAAATATACGGAGGGGAAGTATGGCGCGGTACGGTCGAAGGATATGAAAACGTGGGAGGACGTTTCCGATTCGGTTTCGTTCCCTGCGGGATTGCGCCACGGGACGGCTTTTACGGTTCCCGAAAGCGTTGCGGATAAACTTCGTGCTAAATAAGAAGTATTCGCTTCATTTGTTGATCTATCCAGAAATTCAGGGAAACCGCTAAAATCCGTTCGTCCTTTCGGAAGAACAGATTCTGCCGGTTTCCCGAAATTTATTATGATACGGCGGCTTTCTATCAGTCTTTTGCCAGCGTCGGCGTCAGGAAGTCTATGAAACACAGGGCTGCCAGAGCTGTTCCGTAGCGTTTCTCAATCGTAAGTCCTTCCGTAACGAAATTCAAATCGCCCAGATAATATTTGCCGTATGTTTTTTGATGCAAATCGTTGATAACGCGAATCAAACGGGATTCCAGTTCTTCAATCCGGTACCGTCCGCTGACCTCGCAGACTAATCCGCCCAGTTTCTCGTCGAAATTTTCGTCCTTATACATCCACGCATACACAATTCCGGCCGAAATGAATTCATCCTGATAGCCATGTGTAACGGCCATAATCGTTTTCATTTCCGAGCCGAACGGGGGCAAATCAACCTCGTCCATCATCACCTGATGGGCTGTAGCCGGAATCACTGACGAATAGGTCATGATATTAAAGTCTGCGATACCGGCATCGTACAATGCCATGTGATAAGAACCGGCATGCTTCTCCAAATCGGAATCGCCGCTGCCTTTTGCAATAAAAAAGGTATTTGGGATTAAGTTCCCTACTCTCTTTACCATCTCAAATTCGTTTAGTCAATTAATATTAAGTTCTTTTCCCTTGCCCACTGTTTCAAAAACAGATTGTTCGGGCTGCAAAAGTACAAACTTCTTTAATTATTTTAATCGTTGAAACCCCAAATAATTATATAACTTTCAAAATAAAATCACAAAACGCTCATTATCAAACGGAATAAATATTCCCTGATACCGCCTATCGCGTACGCCTAAAAGACATAAACCATTCCGACTCCCAGGCTCCGGGTGTTGACGGATGGTGCAATCATCATCTGCCGGCCGTCTTCATGAATACCGAACAGCGAATGCCACACGGGAAGCATCATATAGCCGATTTCGGCGCTCAGAATACCAATGCCTGCACCCGTCACGACATCGCTTACCCAATGCGCCTTGTTGACAACA